>JAFXZK010000133.1 GCA_017541265.1 Bacteroidaceae bacterium
AAAAGAGAGGGAACTGAAGCGTTCCTCCTGTATCTTGCGTGCCTTAATCACCCTTTCCCGAATGACAGCACTTGGCTCTCCCGGCTGCATTTGTGAGAGTTGTGCAAACGGCACGGGCTGTATCTCGCAATGGATGTCGATACGGTCGAGTAGGGGACCCGATATCTTGTTCAGGTACTTCACTATCTGACCAGGCGTGCAGCAGCAGTGCTTGTCGGGATGGTTGTAGTAGCCGCACGGGCAAGGGTTCATCGAGGCGATGAACATGAATGAGCAGGGATAGGTGATAGTGTACTTCGCACGTGAGATATTGATGACGCGGTCTTCGAGAGGCTGGCGCAGCACCTCAAGCACGGAACGCTGAAATTCCGGCAATTCATCGGCAAAGAGCACACCATTGTGTGCTAGGCTTATCTCGCCGGGCTGTGGATTAGCGCCACCTCCAACAAGTGCTACCTGCGAGATGGTGTGGTGGGGCGAACGGAAGGGACGTTGGGCGATGAGCGAACAGTCGCTCTTCAGCTTGCCTGCAACAGAATGTATCTGCGTTGTCTCTAAGCTTTCCCGAAGCGAAAGGGGCGGCAGGATGCTCGGCAGTCGCTTTGCCAACATGCTCTTGCCGCTGCCTGGCGGACCAATCATGATGAGGTTGTGCCCGCCAGCTGCCGCTATCTCAAGGGCGCGCTTCACTTGCTCCTGCCCCTTGACGTCGGCAAAGTCAAACTCAAACTCGCTCTGTTTGGCAAAAAACTCGGCGCGCGTGTCGATGACGGTGGGCTGCATAGGCTCTTTGCCGTTCAGGTGCCCGATGACTTGATTGATGTGGCGTACGCCATAGACGTTGAGGTTATTCACGACAGCTGCCTCGCGAACGTTGTCTTCAGGGACGAAGAGTCCTTCAAACCCCATTTCGCGTGCCTTGATGGAAATTGGCAAAGCGCCTCGGATAGGCTGAAACGACCCGTCTAAGCTCAGTTCGCCCACCATCATATAGCGGTTCAGCAGACGTGTGTCCACATGACCTTCCGTTGCCAGAATGCCGATAGCCATGGGCAGGTCGAAGCCAGAGCCTTCCTTTCGGACATCGGCAGGAGCCATATTGATAGTGATGGCGCGTGCGGGAAAGTTGTAGCCGCTGTTCTCAATGGCTGCCAGAATACGCTCGTAGCTTTCCTTGACGGCGCTGTCAGGCAAGCCCACAAGTACAAAGCGGATGCCACGGGTTGCATTCACCTCTATCGTGACGGCTGATGCCTGAAGCCCTTGCACGCTGGCGCTGAATGTTTTTACTAACATAGTATAGGCGACTTTTTAGGCAAAGGTACACTTTTTCTTGTTATCTTCCAAATTAGCGTGTGCCGGATTGCACAAATATGTAGTCTTTTTCGTTAACTCGTGCCAATCATTTTGGCTGGTGGCAACGCAGCAGGGCGTGGGAGCCGTCGCCAAGCGTTGTGGCGAAGAGGTAGCTGTCGCCTCCTTCCCGCAGCTTGAGCCGCTTGCGCAGCTCTGCGACGGTGGCGGGGAAGTTGCGGACGGTCAGGTTGCATTGGCTGATGCCTTCCAACAGCCTTTTCAAATCCTTCTTGGCGAAGCTGCAACAATCCTCTATCAGGAACGCGCGACCAGGAAAATCCTCGATGAAATGGGCGGAAGTGAACAGGTGGCTGAAGGGGTGCAGCTTCCTGATGCCGTAGCTTTGGCAGAGGGCATTCTGCACGCCAGCCTTCAAGATGGAGGCATTGGGTTCGTAGAGGTAGCGTTCGAGGCAGGGCGCAATCACGGGGTCTGTGTCCCGCTTGTCGGTGCTGAAGGTTTGGACTCGTGTTGTGATGTTCGTGCAGTGGTACATTACGCCTCTGTTCTGTCGGCAAAGCACCAGCAGCACTTCCTTACATTCGCCGCCGATGCTCACCACATGCACCTCGCTCACATCGGGCAGACGGCGAAGCGCGTCCTGTATGTCGAGCATCGGCGACAGCTTTACGAGAACCATGCGGGCATGACCGAGCAGCGTCTCCTGCAGCGCCTCCACGTCTGGCGAGCAATCGCCCAGGGCAAATACCTTGCGACCGACGGCATCGCGTCGGCTCGGGTCGAGATAGATGAGGTCGAAAGTCCCCATTCCATCGAGAAATTCTTCACTTGTCATGCAATGAACCTGGGCTTTGGGCAGGCCGAGAAGGGGGAGGTTGTGACGGGCTGTCTCGCAAAGGTGTTCGTCGCGCTCCACATAGTCTGCCTCGTCGAACAGCTTCGCCAAAAAAGAGAAGTCGATGCCGAAGCCGCCAGTCAGGTCAGCCATGCTATGGCGGCCCTCCAGCATCAGCTGCTTCACCAACTGTTGCTTGTAAAGTGCCGACTGCTCGCTGCTACATTGCTCCAGCGAAAGCTTCACGGGATAGATGATGCCTTCGGTCTCTGCCCACGACGGCAACTTCCTCTGGGCTATCTGTCGCCCCTCTATCTGTTGCAGGCAGTAATGCAGGTCTATTCCTTCGGGAGCTTTGCTCAAAGCCAATGCCTTGACGTCGGCATCCCAATTCTGTGCTATGAAAGCTTCGTTGGTCACATCTTTTCAATTAAGGCTTTGGCGGAGGCTGCATCCCGTCTGAGCTGCTGTTGCAGGGCATCGAGCGAGGCGAAGTGCTGCTCCTCGCGCAACTTCCCGATGAGTTCTATGCGGATTGTCTCGCCATACAGGTTGCCGGTGTAATCAAAGACATGCACTTCCACGCTGATTTCGCCGTCAGGCTCTATCGTCGGACGGTGCCCGATGCAAAGCATCCCGCCTCGTCTTGTGCCGTCGGGCATGACAACCCATACCGCATACACGCCGCAGCCAGGCAACAGCTTCTGTTTCGGCGGCACGAGGTTTGCCGTCGGGAAACCTATCTGGCGTCCAATCTGTTTGCCGGTCGTCACCTCGCCCGTCAGGAAGTATGGATAGCCAAGCATAGCATTGGCACCTGCCACATCCCCAGCGCTTATCAGGCTCCGAATCCGGCTGCTGCTCACTTTGGCTTCTCTTTCTGCTGACGACCTTTGGCTCTCGCTTGAGAGCGCCTGGGCCACCATGACCTTGATGCCGACCTCTCTGCCCCATGCCTCGTATTCTTCCTGCGTGCCGCCTCCGTGACCGAACCGATGGTTATAGCCCATCAGCAGAAGATCGGTATTCAGCTTCTCCCGAAGGACAGACTGCATGAACTCCTTGGCGGTCAGCAAGCTAAGCTCCTGGGTGAAAGGCAGCACGACAACCTCTCCGTTGAATGTCTCAGCAAGCAGGGCCAGCTTCTCCTCCTGTGTCGTTAGCAGAGAAGGAACGAAGTCTGCCTTCACCACCGCTCTCGGATGGCGGTCGAACGTCACAGCCACAGCCGACAATCCGTTGGCAGCGGCCAGTCTCTCCAACTGCTTCAACAAAAAGCGATGCCCACGGTGAACACCGTCAAAGAAGCCTATAGTAACTGCATTTGCCATTGAACATTAACCATTGAGCATTGAGCATAAACTGTTGACTGTTCTTTGTCGTCCGAAGTGCAAAAGTAGTCAAAACTCGGCGCTATACCAAATTTTTCCTGCTTTCATTTGCATAATTCAGCGGAATTGTCTAATTTTGCAGCCGATAACGCCCAGAGCGTGTCATCGGACTTGTAGCTCAGTTGGTTAGAGCAACAGACTCATAATCTGGAGGTCCCAGGTTCAAGCCCTGGCTGGTCCACACTAATAATCAAGCACTTACGAGTTTCTCGCAAGTGCTTTTTTCATGTCTGCGTAAACAATGCGTAAACATTTTGTTTCAGTCTCCCCATTTCTGTCACGAAATGTCACGGAGTCTCGGTGGAATTTGCGTGATTGGTATGAGGATTACCGACAGCAGCTCCACTATATCAATGATTGGCAGGGCTGCAAAACCATCGACCAAGCATACCCCGACTTCGACAGGTTGTTCCCTAATGGGAAACTACCATTTGGCGGTTATACGTCAACTGACGGCCTGTTGTCCCATCTGTCTCAGGAATACCAAAATGATTTCCAGTCGGAGCATGAAAACTCTAAGGATGGTAAGACCTCCTTTGTCGCTCTTGAATTGTTGTGCGACCTGTTGCTCATGCCATACGCCCAGCCACTCTCCATCGGTGGCGGAGGGGGTGGCGGCAACAACCGCGGCTGGCGTGACCTTGACGATGAAGACAAGGAGAAATACCATTTTCGCTTCAAATACTCACATTTTAATAAACCCCAATTCAAACGTAAACGATAAGCTATGGCTACAAATAAACAAAAAACTCAGAAAGTGGCTGACAATGATGCAGCCGCACTTGGCTATCTTCGTAAAAGTGACCTATCCCACAAGGCTGAGATACAGATGCTCATCACCCTTGCAGAGGCCCACGGAATCAATATGGCCTACAATGAAAAAGACGGCGAAGTGACTGTTGAGCAAGTCGCACCTGTAAAGGAGTCCGCCCAAACTCAACAACAATCATTTTTCGCTTGCGCTCAACAGAACGTCACCCAGATACAAAGAACGCCAAATCAACCGCCTAACCAGTCAGACATTGATTACGTTAGGTTGGCTAATGCCTTGAAGGAGCATGTTGAGAAGGCCCTACAAAATGCAGTTGAAAGCTCGCCTGTCCATATTCAGGCTATCTTCGATACTTCCGTGCATATGGAAAATAACCAGACTGCTATGACAATTGCTCATGAAGAATGGGCCAAGTGGATGCAGGCTTTTGGCAAAGAAACCATGTCACGACTTTCCAATGCGCCATCTTCAACCTGCATTCCACAAGGAAAGGCGATAACCTTTGGGAAAGATACCGCGTACAAGATGCCTGAGAACGAACTAGATGCTGCTCCAAACCATCCTTCTGAAGCAACCGAAAAGCAACCCACAAAACATCGCCGACTGCACCAACTCTGGAGTCACGTCCGGAGTGACATAGTGACCTCATGGTGGAAGTGCTTCGCTTATACCATAGCCCTATGCTGCCTTGTTCTTGCTGCTGCCTCATGGTACAGACAGTCCCAACTTGAAACCGTAGTCAAGGAGTACTACATCATCAAGCCACTCTTGAAGCAAGACCGAAAGTATGCCCCACTCATCCATACAATGGATTCCGTCATCCTCAAAGATGGTATTGACGAAGTGTGTGAGAGGGTATATGGCGAGAAACTCTGAGCTACCTTATTCAAAAACCTGATTGGCAAATCACCAATCAGGTCTTTCTTGCATACTGATAGTTTCTTTCTTACTAGCCCGCACGTAATATGCCTCTTTTTATCCTATACTTCAAACATTTGCGAGTGCAAAACCATTGAATAACAAATCGTTACATGTGATCGCTCGCAAAATTCGCTCGCAAATTCGCTCGTAATCGCTCGCAATTTTATGATTTTGCGAGCGACCATAGAGAGTTGTTACCCTTTGTTATATTAGAGATTCTTCCTGATTCTCTAAGTTTACGAAGTATATTATAGACCTTTGTATTTTTCTGTTTGTCATTCAACTGGTCTGGAAGCACATCCCATAGCAATCTTACAATTTCTTTTTTTGTTAGGCTCCCATGATCTTTCAAGGAT
>JAFXZK010000134.1 GCA_017541265.1 Bacteroidaceae bacterium
GCCCCTAACGGCAGACGACAAGGCAAAAGCACTTGGAGAAAAGTTGTTCAGCATAGCCAACTCAATGTGCACTTGTGAAGCGTACATTGCCATCGGCAGTATCTGTGGTTTCCGTGTTCAGGTGAAGACATCTGAGGTTGGGTGCTTAGATGGGCAAGTTAGGTACGAGAACTTTTTCTTTGTGGAAGGCAGTACACGTTTGCACTACTCCTACAACAACGGAAAGCTGAACCGTACATCTGCACGCCACTCATCGGAGAACCCGCTGCAAGCCTTACAACTCATTCCGAAGCTCATTGACGAATGGCAACAGAGGATGGAAGAGAACGCGCATCGCATTGAACAAATTTCCGCTCTCGTTGGCAAGCCCTGGCCCAAGGAGGAAGAACTCCGATTGCTCCGCACCGACCTCAATCTACTTGACCGTAAGATAGAGACAGAACTAAATGCAACAAAAGAAGCAGCTGCCGCAAATGCGGCGGCTGCATAATGCTAAACCCTAAACGTAAAATACCCACAAAAAGAATCATTTATGACAGTACATGGAATTATGAAGGTGTGGTTTGACCCACACGGCGACTTTGATAGCCAAGTCCTCGACCCGCTCTATCTAAAAAGAGAGGATGCCGTTAAAGCGAAGAATGAAGCGGACGTTCTGCCGGGAATAAGACTGGAGTTAGTGCATTTTCACGTTGTTTAACCCTAAATAAAACGATGATGAGTTACAAAGACAGAGAACATCAGGCTGCCCAGTACATTATCGAAGATTTGGCTGCTCGGGCAGAAAGAGAAAAAGAGGCTCAGAAAACTGTAATTGTCAAAAACCTTGCAGAATTGCTCCTAATAGACAGGCTACTTGACAGGTGGAAGGATAATGCCAAGCGCTCAGATAGCGACTTCGGCACCGGCTATGCCTTGCACGAAAGAGTAAGAGCTGCGCTAAAAGAGCAGGTGAAAGACTAAATCAAAGATTTCTGCGAGATAATGAGGACATCTCACAGAAAATCCGTATCTTTGTCCTCGAAAAGCTACAACATTATGGCAAAAATCATTGAATTTAACACGGCAAGAAAGGAAACTTGCAGTACCCCTCGCGGCTCAACAGCGAAGGGGAACCAGCAGACAGCCGAAGAAGTGCGAAGGTATATTCTTGGCATCGACGACGGCGACGGAGAGGAAGATCTGCACGTCTCCATGACATTCCTGAACCTTGACGAAGCAAGAACGGCTATCGTTGGAGATTTCGATGCAGTGGAACCTCTCATAGACGAGTTACATGGGGAAGTACAGCGACGCCAGCGCATTTACGATGATGAGCGCAAGAATCGTGGTCCAGGTGTCATCCTCAGTGTTCGACAAGTAGTCCAGCTTCTTAAAATGATGCTTGAAGACGGATGGACTGACCTCAATCCAGACGTCCATATCATTGCTGAAGCTCGCTACAAGGCACTACAAGAGAAAAACAAAACCATTGTTTGCAAACCGAAAAAGTAAATCAAAATTACAAAGGCCATGTATAACGTATTTTCCCTGACTCCTGGTGAGTTTACACAGGCAGTCATCATGCCGGGTTTCAAGCCCGCAGAGTTTGAGGACATTGAGGATGCCAAGGCGTTTATCGCCAACCAAGTGCGCGAAGAAGACAAGGTGCAGCCAGGCGACAACTCCAACGCCGCCACCATCTGCTACCACATCTACGATGGTTCGCCCTACGACGAGGACGGCGAAGTCGTTGCAGAGCCTGTCTATATCAGCGACGATTACTACTATCGCCCATGACCAAAACGGTATTCCCATACTTGCATAGCTTCATGTTCAGGGACTATCTCAAATGTTGGCTGGGCTGTCACCCTCGCACACGATGGTGGCGGTCCGGCAAAGATACCGAGCAAGAGGCTTTGACAATGAGCGTATCAGCATGGCGAAAGTTCTGCAAGGACTATGACCAAGATTTCAAGAAATTGTAACGACTATGACAACAGACTTTACTCCCGAAGCGCCGCACACTGACTATGAGTGTACGCTTCATGTACGCGGAACTAAGGCATGGTTCCAGACTATCCGTGATTTGCTCGACAATGCAGAACCGGAAGACGAAGACCAGGCACATGCCAAGGACTTCCTTTATCACGAGGTGGAGGAGGTCATCAACTGGATTAACCAAGACGAAGGGTATTACAAACAAAAATGAGTCCAAAACTATGAAGACAATCGTAACATTCAGTGGAGGCTTTCACAATAGCAAGGCCATTAGTCTGTATATGAACTTCTCCAACGAAGCCCTGTGCGACTATGCAGACTGCAACATCAGCGCAAAGACGTTGATAGACGAGAATCTGACACCCTACCAGCGCAAACGACTGGAGCGTCACTTCTGCGGCATCAATGGGTGTATGTGCGGACATTGGCATCGCGCAGACATCAACAAAGCCGACATCATAAAGAATGCGGAGCACGCTCAGGTTGTCCGCAGGATGAGAGACAGAAAGCGCTCGCCATTCTTCGAGAAGTATGCCGGCATGGGTGTACGCAGCGACCGTACTACATACGAAATCAAGAACCCAGAAGAGTTCGCCAAGAAGTATGCCGATGAGAACGGTTATGCCCGCTACGAGATTGTGACCACAGGCCACAAGTTCCCGACCTTCCCAGACGTCTATTTCTCCGGCGACGGAATGGCAATAGGTTTCTTTAAGTAAGGAGGACAAGGCTATGGCAACAATAAATCTGACTGAACAGGAAATAGGTGCCGTCCTCTCAGCTGTCTCCATACGTTTGAATGGTATACGCGGATATTGCCTCTCGGAAGAGGACTATCTGAATAGCGCAAAAGAGAAACTTGAAAAGTGTTTGACACCATCGACGGAGAACAAGGCAATGAAACGGAATAATTCACCAGAGGGAATCGTGGAACTGTGCGAGTATGTGGGGCAGTCGCTGACGACGCTCGAACTCAGTAAGGCACAGGTGGACGTGGCGAAGGAACTGGCGGTTCCAGTGAAGTACATACGCATGGACTACCCATTCCCCGTGGAGCAGGGCAGCTACAATGTCTATCAAATACAAGAGGTGAAGACATGGGGTGAACTGCTGACCGAGATTATCAAGGTGTTCCAGAGAGAGTATAAAATCCACGAGGACAAACTTATTCACAACCTTAGTGACTACATCATCGAGCCAGTGGTCATCCATCCCAACAATGCCGCCACGGTTATGATTGGCAGCTGACCCGCTCTCTGCGGTTTTTCATAGCGGGCCGGTTGTACCCAGCGGATACAGCCAGCCCGCTTTTAATCAAGATTTATAAACTATAACGGCGATGACAAACAAAGAATGGTACGAAGTTAAGGCATATTATGGAGGCTTAACAAATGCGCGTTCCGCACGACGCAAAACCGCTGACGAGTGTCACAAGTGGCTTCAAGAAAACAAAACAATATCGTATGCAAGCGGACATTGCGCTTGGGGTGATGCCAAAATGACGCGCTTCAAGATGACGAAGTGTGTTATGAGCACCGAAGTCGTTGAAGAGCGAGAGGTGACACCTGATAGTTTCCCGCCCATGTCTATACATGGTGGGTGTGCGGACCAGCAGCACAGCCCAGAAGAATACCTTCTACCGAACTCTCCCCGTTAAGCTATCATAATTATATATTACGCACGCGCACGCAAAAAGCCGACGATTTTTAATAAAAAGTCGGCTTTTTTTTATAAAGTCGGCTATTAGTCGGCTATTAGTCGGCTTCCTGTTTGTTCTTGCGCGTGCTTTTCTTCTCAAAGTCCGTGTCCGGCTCCGCCGCAATGGAAAGGTGGCTATTGTTTATGGTGTCGATATTGACACTGACACGATAGGCCAGCGCATTGTACTCCTTCCGTAAAACGCCAAAGTCCTGCCGAAGCGTATTGTATTGCCCCTGAATTGTTCCGATGGTTGCACGCAGCTCTTCAATCTCCCTGCGCAGTGTGGCTATATCATCTGCGGGTGCTGACTCCATCCTCTCCCGAAACCCTTGTGGTACATCCTGCTTTTCCTTGCGGTTTGCGCCCCGGCGCCTCTTCTCCTCCGGCCTGTTGCGGTCAATGATGAAGTTGTATGGTGATACTTGCAGTTTGGAACAAGTATCGAAGAACTCATCGACGGGGAAACGTGTACCTTCAAGAAACCTTTTGCGGGCATTTTGGCTTTTTATGCCCATTGCTTTACTGACATCTGCCCAGCTTATGTGGTTTTTGTAGAAAACGCTTTCGGCAGCTTGCCCATCCCATCTGATACTATGCCAATCATCGCGGGGGACGGTTGCGTTTTCGCGCTCAGGTATGACAGACACACCATTCTCTGTGACAAAGTAATAAAAAGGCATCCGCAACGCATTACAGATTTTGATAAGCGTCCCAACAGAGACAACAAAGTCCTGCTGAATATAGCGGCTCAACATTTGCTGTTTGATGCCAGACCTTCGCGCAATCTCCGCGAACGATATGTCGAGCACGCCGGATAATCCCAATAACAAGTTCAAGTTAAATTCCCACTTTACCATAGTTTTTATTCGTTTTTATTGTTAAATTTTACCTTTTATGTTGTAGAACATACAGAAACCCGATATAATGTGACCGATTTTATTGTACCTTTGCACCCAAAGATACACAAAAAGCTACAATTTCAGTTCATTTTCTACAACAAAAACGTGCAATGTGTCAAACAACACATATTAGTGGCTAAACGCTATATTAGTAATATATGGCGTGCTATCCTTGGAAGAAGCTCTTATCACGTCGAAATCGAGAGAGTTAGGCAGGAGTGCGAGCAAAAGGCCGCGAGTGAGGTTAGAGACTACCAGGAGTTAGTCGAAAACTTGCGTGAGCGTTTGAGGTTAGCCGAAGAGGATATAGCGAGTGCGAACAGGTATATCGGCAAGTTGTTGCAGCAGAAAGGTGAGCTTGAAGAAAAGTTGCGTGTTATGGCGAATAAGCAGGAGCACGTATGACAGAACAAGACAAACAGCGACTAAATGCTGTGCCGCTTACGGATGTTATGTTGGCATGGGGATATACACCATGTACCGGAGCAAGAAATGGTGCATGGGCAGGCTATTTGTGTCCGTGGCATGATGACCATCGCCCTTCTTTGATTGTTGATAAGATACCCCGTAAAGGGGCAACCGACCTTGGCTTCAAGTGTATGGCTTGTAAGCAGGAAGGCTTTGGGGCCATCCAGCTTGCGGCGCGTCTGATGGGAAAACCCGCAGGGCAGCTTAGTGGGGATGATTTTACAGAGGTTGTGACAGAGCTTGCCGAGCGTTGCAATATAGAGCTTGAAGAGTATGTGCCAGGCAGCGAGAGGTTACGCTGCAAAACTGTCGAGCCAAGTAAGTTCCGCGAAGCAGAGAAACAATACGCGGAATGGGACGGAGAGCAGCCCATCTTCGAGACAGGAGAATTGACAGTGCAAGGGCTAAAGGCACTTGGATTGAAGGTTGAGACGGCCACAAGGAAGGCAACAAATAAAGACTTTGAAAACGAACCTGCCGACAAATATCCAGAGGTAAAAGTGGGCGATTTGCTGACGCGGTACGACCTTGATACTGGCGAAGCACTATACAGATGCTCGTTTGGCAAGGATTTTTATCGTGGCGCGGCAAAGGCGGAAGCGCGGACGATTGCGGAGTGGGGCAAGGAATTGGAAGAAAAGTTCCATGTGTACCCCGTTAGTCGCTTCATCAAAATGCAGACTAACGAAGAGACTGGCGGGCGTTTTGTCCTCATTGTCAATAGTACGCCGAACTACCCGATATTCATGTTCCGCTATCCTTGGGGTATCAAGAAATACGAGCCTTTAAGCCGTAAGGCAGGAAAGAAGTGGACGTGGTGGTGTCTTGCTGAGGATGCAGATCTGGAGCATCGCTATTACGCAGATGCAAATCTGGAAGACTGGCTGGAGGGGGCTGTGCCGAATACAGACAAACGCCATCCGTTTGCAGTCCAGGAAAAGCCGAAAGACGAGAAAGAGAAGGAAGAGAAGCAGGAGAGAGTACGCTTTGAACGCATAGTTATTTGCAGTGGTCCGAGGGATGCTATTCAGGTTTGGGCACATTCAAATGCCCATGTCGTATGGCTTCATAGCGAAAGTGCCGGATTCGACCACAAAGGCAGTGGGGCGGTGCGGCCAAACCGTTGGCTGAGGGGGTTTATCGTTAAGCTCCGCAACGCAACAGTAGAAGGAGGCTTGTATGTATGCTATGACGAGGATGCAACAGGCATTGCAGGCTCACAGGCCATTGCGCTCAATAGTCCCCAAATCAAATGGCTTAGGCTGCCCCGTGAACTTTCTGCCATTATGCCTGGAAAGCAAGGCAAGCCGTTGAAAGATGTTACGGATTTCGTTACGCATTTTGCCGAAGTGGAACGATTGATGCCTGCTGATGTGCAGCACGATGACCCTGTTGAATGGTTCGATAATGCGCTTTACGACACGCCGACTTGCCAATTTTGGCAGTGGGAGAGTGAGCGTAAGGATGCCGACGGCAAGGGTCGCCCAAGATATAAGTTCGACCTTCGTAATGTGCCGGTTTTCCTTCGTGCTCGTGGCATGGTCAGAAGTACGGCACAACAGGGCAAGGCATCATTTTCACGATTCTTCCTGCTGGGAAACGATAAGACGTACACCGAATGTTTCCCCGGAGAGAAAGGCGCAAACAAGTTGGTTGCATTGGCCCGCGACCTCATGGCCGATTGGCTGAAGGCGCACATGGAATATAACGACAAGAAGGGCGCACTTTCCCGTGCTGTTTACTCCGCAAAGCTCGAACAGTCAACGCTGGAGGTAATCGAGCAGATAGACCTCGACAACAAATCCTTTGACAAGGATTTTGACCACTTCTTCTTTGGGAACACTGCCGTGAAAGTTTCACGCGAGGGACTTGAACTCGTTCCTTACAACCGCATGAAGTGGTGGACAAACCGTGAGGCTATTATGGACGGCGACTTCTCAATTGTGCCGCAGCATTGGCGCGTGGTGGTAAATCCCCGCTATGCCGAAGAACTTGACGCGCACAACGAAACATACAAGACGCTCAAAACGTCCGAGGAACGCGCTCAGGAGAATATGAGATGGGATGCCTGGTCGTCGCTCTGGCACTATCGGCTTGTCATGAACAAACCGCTCGAAGAAATGCCCATGCACTTCCAGTTCCTGTATAATAGTATAAGGATTCTTTGGGAAAAAGAGGCACTTGGCGAAGAGCTGACTTCCACCGAGCGCCAGATGCAGGATATGTATTTCATTGCGGCTGCCCATGCCATTGGCAGTGCTTTGGTGAGACACAGGACAAGAAGCCGTCAGCAGTTTGTCCACATCACGGACAATGGAACGCGAAGGGAAGAACTGGCATCCGGCGGCACGGGCAAGAGCGCATATCTTGACCTGCTTGCACTTGTGCGTCCTGTCCTGAAGATTGACGGCAAGGCTTTGGAGGGAAAGAACATCTCGCTGACACAGGAACTCAACAAGGTTGTCCCAGGGCTTCATAGTATTGTCTGTGTTGACGAATTGCCAGCAGGCTTTTCGCCAAAGAGTCTGTATAATCTGACTACATCGCTTACGGCCCGTGGCCTGTATCGCGAGAGTGTCACACTTGATGGTGACGATGTGCCAAAGTTTGTTGTGGCAAGCAATGAGCAAATTGACCTGAGCAGCGAGAGTACAAGCCGTCGTACCTATCAGCTACTCGTTTCGGACTACTACCATCCGCGAAGTCTGGATGGCTCACGTCCTGCGCACACGCCAGCAGATGATTTCGCGGAGAAATACCATATAGACGAGGTGGCAAGAAATCTCCCGCCTGCGTTGCTGAACGAGGCCAGGAACCTTCTGCTGTCATGCGTACAACTGTTCTTCCAGTTCCCCGACGAGACTGTTCGTCCGCCCAAAGACAGCCGCGCAATGCTGCGCCAGGCTCTTGCCGCCAGCAAGGACCAGCAGTTTACGCTATGGATTGCCGACTACCTCTCAAAGCCCTGCCACCGTGCCATTCCCATTGCGCAGCGCGAGTTGGCCATTTCCCTACTGGACTACTGCGGCATAACCATCGGCGAGAAGACGCTGAGGGCAGCTTACAAGAGGATAAGGGACAACCTGGATAGCTATCTCCGCACTTCTGCCTATGTCTGCAATCCCCCTGTCGTGCTGTTTACGCCTACTGACCGCGAACAAGGCTACCGTCAGTGCGCCGCATGGCAGTACCCGAAAGCAGAAGATGGCTATAGCATCCCGACGGACGAGAACGGAAACAGGCTTCCCCGTGAGCTTAAAAAAAAAGCGCCCTATCCAAAGGTGTATTACTTTTATCGCAAAAGCGAGGTGCCGCGACACTTTTTCGACCCAGAGCATGTCGGCGACAAAGACTATGTTCAGGCAGCTCCGAATACAGACCCCGAATTGACAGAAACACAACAATAAACAAATACGAGTTATGAAATCGGACAACATCTATTTTGGTGACACTGGATTGACAAGCACCAGTGCTAACCACATCGCTAACATGGCGAAGGAGAGTGTTAGAAACACGGCCAATGAATTGTCGGGTATCAGTTTCTTTAGCTCAACGGTGAGCTTGTTGAGCGGTGGGAACAGCCAAAAGGCAAAGATTGGCAGTACAAGAGAGGAACTGAACGGCATACAGAGGTCTCTCGAAGCCATTGGCGAAGCAAATGCCCTTTGTGCGTGGTTGCGCGAGGCAATCAAGGCCCGTGAGCGTTTGCTTGAAGAAGTCAAGCGCATGACGCTGGAAGGTTACTGCAAGAATATCCTTGGTGGCGTGGAAGTTCCGCAACAGGACACGAATATTGACGATTGGATGAAAGCGAAAGGCTATACGCGCCCGGACATCAACGCTGAATTTCCAGACGTAAAAGTAGCCATCAAGCCATTCTCAGGGGTGGTAGAGTCGCGTTTGAGCGGATTCTGCCGCAAGTTCGGCCTTAAAATGCCAGATAGTCCGACGCAGGAGCCGGCAATGACAGAGGATGATTACATGAGTAGTCTTTCCGTAAAAGACCGCAACCGCTTCCTTATGCTCGAAGCGAAGGCTGCAGTCATCGGGAAGTATATTCACGAGAACGGACATCTGTATAACGAGCGCGAGAGGCTGCGCCAAATCATCGCCAAGCCGATAGGCACACAGGGCGAAGGAGCGAACACACTAATCTACCGCTTTGAGCCATCGGTGCAGAAAGACGAAGTTGAAGCGTTGTTCTTCCGTCTTGCCGCTGAACATCGTGCTATACAGGCAGAGTTGAATGGGATGCTTGCTGAACGCGCCAGGACGATTGAAGCCGACAAGCAGAAGAAGGCTGCAGCCTACCAGAAGGCAAGCGAAGACTTCTCTCGCGAGATGAGTGTATTGCAGGACAAGCTTTCAGCCTACATGCTTGAAGAACGCCGCAAGATGAGCGAACTTCAGAACGAATATGACGCATGGAGCACCGAGCAGAAGAATCGCCATAAACAGCTCAATGCCGACCTTGCCGCGTGGAAGCTGGCGGAGTCCAAGCGTATTGCGGCACTTGGCATTATTATCCCCAATGAGCTGCGCGACATCTACGAGCGCATAAATGGGCTTGGAAAATGAACTTGCGGAGTGCCGCAAGATGAAAATGCTCTTTGACTTATTGCACAGGTAGCCGCAGACTGGATGTGTTTACTGTGAAACTGCGGCGTACTGACAGTGGAGTTGGTTTTCTTTGACTCGCCTACTGGTTCTGAAGGTCACGGGTTCAAATCCCGCCTCGCGCCCCAATAGGAAAATTGGCGCGAGTAGTTCAGTGGTTAGAACGTCAGATTGGCAAAGAAGTTTACGGGTTCGAGCCCCGTCTTGGGTTATGTCCCCAAGTGGCGGAATGGGTAAACGCGCGAAATTGCTAATTTCGTACTTAATCTTTCAAACGCTGACGCTTCGGACGGACTTCCTCCCTTCGGGGTCTGAGAGGCTGTCGCCTCCAGGATGGCTCTTGCTCTTGCTTGTCCGCAGCGGTTCTTGCTATCGCCATTACTCTTGTCTTGGACATCATCGCCCACCGTCGGACCTGTGCATCTTTGGACTCGTAGCTCAATGGATAGAGCACATGCCTACGGAGCATGGGGTTACAGGTTCGAGTCCTGTCGGGTTCACTGTTAAGATGGAGGAAAAGTGCGGCTGTCTTTACGTCTTTCAGCAGCCGCATGTGAGGGCATTCTCATCGCATAATTGCCCGTCAAGTCGAATCGGGGTTACGCTATAAGCACCGTATGATACTGACGGGATTTTTGAAAAACGAATGGATCTATGAATAAACAAGCGCCGTTCTACCCCTATAGAACAAACGTGGTTCTCGCAAAACCCAGATGAGACATCCTAACCGGATGTAGAGGCCCTTGAGATGACACAGTGGAAAGACGCTGGACCCTCCCGCGCAAACACGCTCGGATAGTTGTTATGTAAGACTTGGCGGGGAACCGTTGTTCGACTCAACGGGGGGGGGGGCTAAAAACAAAACGAATGAGAAAGAAAAAAGTTCTAATAGTACGAAAGAGCTGCCTGACAGGGAAGGATGTTTGGGTGTATCACGGCACCTCAAAAGGCTCTGCAAAGGTGGTGTACCATCGGGCTTGCAAGGAAGAGCTTAGGCGCATGAGCCTTTGGAAAAAACGGGAAGAGCGCAGGAAACAAGACGTGTTGGAACTGCTCAATGAATGCCTGGCCCAAATTCCGGAAGCGGACGGACTGACAGCAAAGCAGGCGAAAGCCGTAAAGAGGCTAAAGGCTATTGCCAATGAAGAAATTCCGTGCGACAAAGAGTTCTACCGTCACGTCATAGCAGAGCGCATACGTCGGAAAAACGCCAAAGTTCTAATACAGGAACGCAAACTAAGAGAGGAACAAACATGTTTAACAATAAAAAACAAAAAAAATGAAAACATTTAAGAAAATTCTGGTGTCACTTGCGATTGGATCAATCACAATCGCTTTCGTCGCAACATCCAATTACTTCTTGGGTCCGATGTGTACGAATGCCATTCTACTTTTTGCGATTGGGACGGAAATTGCCTTTGCTTTGCTTACCAGACGAGGCGGAACCTCTGCTAAAGAAGCGACTATCGAAGTCCATGCAATGAAGTGTAACTTCGATGGGGTTGTCGCGTTTCTTGAAACCGCTGGGGAAGTTGAAAAGATTAGCTACTTGGATTCCCTGAAAGACGAGAAAGAGCAACCAACGCTTGCATCGCTTCCGAAAGACAAGCAGACAATGAAAACAGAAGAGCGGTCTCTGCGGAATCGGCTTCTGTCAAATATCAGGCTGATGCAGTCGGACAAGTTCAAGGAATGGAGCGACGATAAGAAGCGGGAGTTCCATCGTCAGGTTGGAGCCATGAGGTTCTATCACATCTTCCTCTTTACCCGCTGTCTTGACGAGGGTGTATTGCTGATGAAAGACGACATCTCTTCTGACAGCTCCTCTTCATCATCATCTTCAGATTCTTCGTCATCGTCCTCTTCTGATTCGTCATCATCGGACTCCTCTTCGTCTGACGTGGCATCTTCTGACGACGATACGCATCCTATACCTGTTAAATGATAGCGGCTATGAAAAGTTCAAGAATACAACGTCGAAACAAGCAGGGCTTCAGGGGTGTTGGCAAGCATAGCGAATTGCCAAAAGGCCACAAGTTTGGAGATTACAGAGACAAGAACACCAACCACAAAAGGACAAAGGCCGCCGATGCGCATCACGCTATGATAAAGTTTGCCGACAAGTGTGGGTGCAAGCACCCTGGCAGCAAGCGGCACGTCCAGCTCATGCAATACCAAAAGCCTTCCCCTGGCCCAAGCGTAAGCCTGTGACAATAACGCATATTATGTTTAGTCTTGTGAGGATTGACTATGCCATACGGAATATGTAAGGTATGCGGCTGTACGGATAACGACCCGTGCTATAACCCGCTTCACGGCAACTGCTGGTGGGTTGATGAAACCCATGAGCTGTGCAGTCATTGCGCGAATCCCGAAATTTACAATGACCCGCAGACATCACATTGCATCAACTCAACCAATACCTACAACCGTTCCGTCGAGGAAGTCCTCGTCTGCGCTAACTGTAAATTCTGGAACAAGACGGACGATGAAGTAAGTGACGAAAACGGATACGGCCAATGCAACATCAACGAATATGGCTGCTTTAGTTCAGACTCCATCTGTGCCGATTTTGAAGAAAGGGAAGAATCATGTTGAGTGAAGCGGTCCAAAACCATATTGACTTGTGTAAAAAAGCACGCAAGGAATTTCGTGTCGGCGACCATGTGCGCCGCCTTATCAATGACTCGCCGCATTGGTGGCATCCTTCGCTCAACCACAAGGTGTTTGTTGGCGGCGTAATCACCAATATCTCGGAATACTGCACCGAAATTGACGTGAAATGGTTCCAGACTGGTTTGTCCGACCACCTTTCTCCACTTGACATCATAAAAATGTAAAAGTTAAGACTATGAAAACTCCAATCATCTATCGTCCAGCTGGTGCTGCTGCCGAATATGCAACGTGGGGATGCAATCTGTATCGCGGTTGCTCTCATGGCTGTACCTATTGCTACAATAAGCGTGGTATCTTCAGTAATTCACTCGGTGGCGAAACCCCGGAGATAATGGCTAAGGCAGGCGGGAGTCTGGATAAGGCGTTAGAACGCTTCAAGAGGCTATTAGACAAGAGATATGGCACTATCGTCCGCGATGGTGGCATCTTCTTCTCGTTTACGACCGACCCGATGCTTCTTGATACAATAGCTGGCACAATAATGTGTGTGGAGTATGCCCTGAAGCGTGGTGTTCCTGTGCAGATCCTAACGAAGGCAACTTGGTGGCTGGACAGGTCTGATGTAATGGAGTTGTTCTATGACCACCGAAACCTCGTCCGTGTTGGTTACACCCTCACGGGACACGATGAGATGGAGCCGTGCGCACCACCAAACGAAGAGCGCATACAATCCATGCAGTATCTGGACGATTGCAACATCCCCGTATTCGCATCCATTGAGCCAGTCATAGACTTTCCTTCATCTTTGGCTATGATAATGGAAATCGCTGGCTTCTGTAAGGACATACGCATCGGACTCCTTTCACCATACTCTGCCAAACGCTACGACTGGAACGAATGTGACCGCTTCATCGGCAAGGTCAATGAACTCGCATCAAGCAGAAACATCAAGGTTTATTACAAGGACTCCATCCGGCGGTTCTATAAGGAAAATGCACAAATTAACCCAACTAATACATAAAGCTACAATGGAAAAGAAAATCGCAATTGAAGCTGCCCTGACAAACGCAGCAAACGAGGTCGAAAAGGCACTTGGAATAATAAGAGCTGCCAAGAAAACAGCAGTCGAACAAGGCGTGTCAGAAGTACGCACTGAAGAAGTCAAGCGCGAAGATGGTATTTACCTTGTCTATGACGATGGTACATATATGCCGTTCTCAGGAAATGAGTCAAATGACAATGTGCGTGGTATCGGTATCGTCTATGACGGACACGCCTTCCTGGTCGCTCTGGAAGACCTCGGCGAATGGCCGCTTGTGAGAGACTACAAGAAATGCCCCGAAGAGTCGCCTTTCTACAAGACAGAGTGTGAGGGCTTGCATGATTGGGACTTTGAGGGCGCAACGGAGCACATCAAGGAGATTGGTACGGACATTCCCCTACCCGACGGCTGGTACATTCCTACACTCGCAGTCCTCGAAGTCATGTGCTTCTGGAAAGATGCCATCAACAAAGCACTTGTCTATGCTGGCGGTAAGGAAATGCCTGATGAAGACCACTGGAGCAGCACGGAGACCAGCCGTAACTTCGCACGTATCGTGTACTTCAGTTCTGGTTACGCGAACATCTACTACAAGTACAACAGTTACGTAGTTCGCCCTGTCACCGCATTCTAAATTGTGCCGCAGGCACTATTCTTTGATTGTGCAGGGCGGTCATACAAGAACGCCCTGCCAAAACAAAAAAACAGCCATGATACAGGATCCGCTCATAAGAACACAGGTTGCCGCCTTATACAAGGAAGGCTGGGATGTCAAGGAAATTGCCGAGGAACTTGGCTTGCCTTTGGCTGATGTGATTGAGTATTGCAACAAGCTGGTTTAGGGAGGACATAAAATGACAGAAACAGGTTATCCCAAAGCAATCGGGTTCAAGTGCCACAACCCGGAAGGCTTAACAGCCGATGCGCAGGAATGGTTGCGCAGACTCAGGAATGAGGTCACGATTACCATGCTGGCAGAGAACATCATCCAGATAAAGTATCCTGCCGACATTGTGGAGCTTATTAAGACGGTCAATGTTGACGACACGATTTACAGGCTTGATTTCATTGCGCCAGACGATAGGTTTGGAATGTGCAACTGCGTGTTTCCTGATGTGCCGTGGAACAATCACGACTTCATGCAGAACAGGTGGGGCAAGGGGCTTCGTGTGGAATCAAAAGGAGTTCTGTTTATAGAATACCCTAAGAAGCAACAGGAATAATCGGTAAGACAGAATAGCACCATGAACAAAGAGGATAAAAACCTTCTCTATAAGGACTTGTGCGCGAGGCTTCCATACGACGTGGTTTGCAGCGTTTACGAGGGAAGTATAGACGGCATGAAGTGGAGGAACGAACCTCTATGCCCTCACCTGCTTGAAGAGGTTGCAGACGAGGACGCATGGGAATACATCAAACCCTACCTTCGTCCAATGTCGAGTATGACCGAGGAAGAAGAGATTCAGTTCAGTGCGTTCAGGACACGGGTAAAGGCAATGGTGAATTACCACGATTTTGCAAAAGAGTGCAACAATCTGATTGGTTGGCTTCTTAAACATCATTTTGACTATAATGGACTGATTGAGAAAGGTCTTGCTATTAAAGTAACAGAAGAAAACAACCCATATAAGTAACCAGGACGCTATGAGTGTAGTCGCAGAAATAATCGCATGGATAGCTACGGTCTTCCGTGGTGCTGGTATGCTTTCAAAGAAAGTTGATACCGTGAAATACCTTGTCAGTGCCGGCAACCTCTTTTGGATGGTCAACGGCATTATGACCAGGAACCTTCCATTGATAGTTAGTAACGCATTTTGCCTTGCTGTTATGGCTTACGACATGATAAGAGGCAGACACAACAAGTAAAAGGGTATGGTTAAGATTTCGATAGACTTCACTGAACATGATGCTTGATGTAGTAAACAAAATGAACAAGAAGTAGCGCCATAGCTAATCCAAGGGAGCCGTCGGTAAGTAATTACGTTTCAAAATATCCACAAAATGTTACTTCGCATCGGCGGGTATGGCTCCCGCTAACAGACGGTGCATAAAGCCTGTAAAACAGAGCAACAGGATACGAATATATCTCGACAGAAAAAGCCATATCTTGAAAATTGAGATGAGCGAGGGAGCGTTACCCTCATGCACCGCAATAAAGAAACAAAAAATATGAAAAGTATAGCTTTGCCTTTAGAGACAGAACAGCTAAAAAAAGTTTCGCATTGGATATACGCGAACATGCTGTATTGTTCCCCCCTGTCTTCTATCGCCGCACTCAACGAAATGAAGAACGCAGCGGCGTTGTTGATAGGCAGGCCAGACATCTTTCGTCACAAGGTGAAGTATAATGTGAACGATGCCATACGAAAGGGCGAACAGAAGAAGGCGCAAATCATGGCATATCAGTATGACCGCAAGGATTTCGACGACTTCACGGACAAGATCATCGACGTTACGGAGGCCGATGTAACGAAGCTCCGCGAACTTGTCAGAGGCGGACTGGGACAAGACGGGGTGGCAGAGGCAGAGCTGGTTGCATGGGTGGTAACTGCTCACTTGCTGCTGTGTATTGCCGTAAAGCACTACGACGTCCTCATTGAGCGTGCCAACCGGGAAGCCAATGCTGATATTGTTTCACGCGGGATGCGGGTTATTAACTACAGAAGCGACTTTCAGGACTTCTGCATGAAAGGTGTGCGGGACACATGGCGGTCTGTTGTCGAATCAGTGAATACTGCGCCAGCCGCTGTATTGAGAAATGATATTCTCGACCAATTGAATGATATTGCAGCAAACTACTGCAACGGGAAATACCTTAATCAATGCGTAAGCCTCATGCCTCATACGTCCCTCTTTTCCGACATGAGGGCCAAAGACGACGGCGACAAGTTTGAGGCTGACCAAACTATCCTGTCATAATAACAGAATACAACAACAAAAACATAAATTATGAAACAGAAATTTTTTACCGTATTCTTGCTGATTGCGTTTGTCGCAATATGTATGGCCATCCCAGCCCTGCTCCCTGCGTGGTTCTATCGTGGCATTGTGCTCTTGCTGCTGTTTGCCATCCTCGCGCTACAGGGAAGTATCGTCAACAAGAAAAGTTGAATTTGAATGAAGATGTTTAGAAAAAATACAGACTTAAAGCCGTGGCTCGACTACTTCGAGATGCTACGGGCATACATACAGGGCGGCTGCCTGGAAATGCTGCCAGCCGCGAATGAGGCGTATATCACCGAGCCTGCACTACATGCGCTGTCATACGCTGACGATATGCCAGGAAGACTGGAAACGGCGAAGCGCGAAGGGAATAAGCAGGAAGAAGCGGAACTGTATGGTAAGATGTGGAAGGCCATCAGACAAACCGTATCCTATCTGCGTGCCTATTCGGATTTTCTCAATGCGGCTGCCGAGGGTTACAAAATGTATGTGCAGCTATCGGAGGATGCCACCGATACACCAGCAACAGGCACGGCCACCAAACAGGCAAATGACAATATGCGTAAGCCGCAAATCGCCCGTAAAACGAGCGACTGCTTTGCTGTGCATGTTGTGGCTCAACAATATCCGCACAACCTACAGTATACCATTCTCGTCATTCGCCGCAGGCGTTGGTTCTGTCCCTGGAGGAAAGCAGGCCGCTTCGACGTAATCAATTATTAACGCCATGAAAACAAGAAAACCAAGAAGTATCATCGAGCAGTGTGCGTCGAGCAAAAAGGCGGTTGCCTATGCCAAGCGTCATGCTCTTCCTGTGCCGGCAAATGCCAAATCATTCAAGTCTGTTGAGCCTGATGTGTCAATGACTGTGAGAAAAGGGTACAATCCGAAGCCGTTCTACCAAATGACGGACGCGGAATTGCGCACCTTCGCATCGCGGCAGGCACTCGAAGCTTCAGACACCATCCAAATGACGCAAGAAGAGATGCAGCAATACGCTGGTGCTATCTTTGGTGCCATAAAATACTTCAACAAACGCGACAAGCGCCATGCCGATTACATGCTTTACCTTGAGGAGTGTCGGCTGCGCGAAGAAGCCAGGCAAAGAGAGGAAAAACAATGATTCGACTGCTATACATAGACTTGTTTTGTGGTGCTGGCGGCACAAGCACAGGCGTAGAAAGAGCTACCCTGAAAGGCAGAAAGTGCGCCAAGGTCATTGCTTGTGTCAATCACGATGCCAATGCCATTGCTTCGCACGAAGCCAACCATCCCGACGCGCTCCACTTCACCGAAGACATCAGAACGCTCAATCTCGATCCATTAGTTGCCCATTTGGCCGCTCAATCCAAAAAGCACCCGAAAGCAAAGGTCGTTCTCTGGGCCTCTCTGGAATGCACCAACTTTAGCAAAGCAAAGGGAGGAATGCCGCGGGATGCGGACAGTCGCACGCTTGCAGAACACCTCTTCCGCTATGTCGAAGCAATCAAGCCGGATTATATACAGATAGAAAACGTAGAGGACTTTATGTGCTGGGGAGACCTTGATGAGAACGGCCACCCAATTAGCAGGCATAAAGGGACGTCCTATCTGAAATGGGTGAATAGCGTATGCGCCTATGGATATGATTACGACTGGAGGTTGCTTAATGCTGCCGATTTCGGGGCATACACAAGCCGTAAGCGTCTGTTTGGGCAGTTCGCACGAACAGGACTTCCGTTTGCCTTCCCCGAACAGACATACGCCAAGAATGGCGACGAAGGCGGCATGTTCAATATGTATAAGAAGTGGAAGCCCGTCCGGGAAGTGCTTGACCTGGCCGACGAGGGCAAGAGCATCTTTGACAGGAAGAAACCGCTTTGCGAAGCGACGCTCAA
>JAFXZK010000135.1 GCA_017541265.1 Bacteroidaceae bacterium
GAAGTGGTCAGGATAGCCCGCTACGTCCTCGAACACGGCTTACCGGAGGATGTACTGCTCAACGTCAACTTCCCCGAAGTGCCTGAACTGAAGGGCACTCGCGTCTGCCGGACCGGTCGCGGACGCTGGATGAAAGAGATGATGCGGGTGGGCGAAGGCGAGTACCGGCTCACGGGTTATTTCCAGAACCTCGAGCCTGAGGCAGAAGACACGGACTATTGGGCGCTCGATCACGGCTACGCGTCCATCACGCCCATACAGCTCGATATGACGGCTCACGATTACCTCAATTCACAATTCACAATTCATAATTCATAATTAGGCTACGCCATAAGCCCAAAGTTATAAGCAGGAGTGATGAATTATGAATTGAGAAATATGAATTATGAATTAATATAATGAAGTACTATCTCATAGCAGGCGAGGCAAGTGGCGACGTTCATGCGAGCCACTTGATAGCGTCCATCAGGCAGCAGGATGCGGCGGCTCAGTTCCGTTGCTACGGCGGAGATATGATGGCGGCACAGGGCGCTGAGCTCGTTCAGCACTATCGTGACCTCGCTTATATGGGCTTCATCCCCGTCCTCATGCACCTGAGGACCATCCTTCGCGGCATGAAACGCTGCCAGCAGGACATCCTCGCGTGGCAGCCCGACGTGCTGATTCTGGTCGATTACCCAGGCTTCAACCTCAAGATAGCACGCTTCGTCAAGCAGCACAGCACGATTCCCGTGGTCTATTACATCGCTCCGAAGATCTGGGCATGGAAGGAACATCGCATCCGTAAAATTAAGCGCGACGTCGATCTGCTACTCTCCATCCTGCCTTTCGAAGTGCCGTTCTACGAGGAGAAGCACGGTTACCATATTAATTATGTAGGCAATCCGACGGTGGATGAAGTGGAGGCTTACAAGCGGGAGCACGATACAAAAGCCTCCCCTCTACGGGGAGGTATGGAGGGGTCTGCACTTCCCATCATCGCTCTGCTGCCCGGAAGCCGCAAGCAGGAAGTACGCGACAATCTACGTCGCATGCTGGAAGCGGCAGCGCCCTATGCCAAAGACTATCAGTTGGTGCTCGCCGCCGCCCCAGGACTCGAGGATGAGTTCTACGCTGAACAGATAAAATCTTCAATCTTCAATCTTCAATCTTCAACAATAAAAGTGGTTCGCGACCAGACTTATCAGCTTCTTCAGCACAGCACGGCAGCCCTCGTCACCAGCGGCACCGCGACGCTCGAGACGGCTCTGCTGCGTGTGCCGCAAGTCGTCTGCTACTACATGAAGGCAGGCCGCCTGGCATCTCTCGCAAAACGGCTCTTCATAAAGGTTCCCTACATATCCCTCGTCAACCTCATCTGCGGGGAGGAAGTGGTGCCGGAACTCGTTGCAGAACAGATGAATGTCAGCAGCGTTCGCCATCATCTCGCATCAATCCTGCCCGGAGGCTCAGCCAGAGAAGCCCAGTTGAAAGGCTACGAACGCATGGCAAGCATCCTGGGCGAACCCGGAGCGCCAGAGAGAGCGGCTAAGTTAATACTCGACTTTACAAAGAGATAAATAGTAAATAGTAAATCATTAAATTCTAAATTAGGCTATGATCCGTCTTAATTGTTTCTTCCAAGCCAAGAAGGGTAAGTACAACGAAGCCCTTGAGGCAGCCATTCTGCTCACTGCAAAGACTCAGAAGCACGAGGGAATGGTAAGCTACGACGTTTTTGAAAGTGCTACACGCAAGGACATCTTCATGTTCTGCGAGACCTGGGAAAGCGAAGAAGCCCTGGCAAAACATGCCGCCACACCAGAGTTCAAGGAACTCGTGGGCATCATCGAGAACTGCGGCGACATGAAGATAGAGAAGCTGACGCTGTAGTCGTCTGCACGAAACCTGTTAGGCCAGACTAAAAGAGGGCTACCTATTTCATCATATAGGTAGCCCTCTTTGTGCAAAGCAATATGCAGGCTTTGCAATTATCTCACAATAACGACGCGCGTCACGATAGCCTTGTTGCCCTCCGGAGTGTTGGCCACGACGTGATAGATGCCGCTGGCAACACGCAATCCATTGTTGGCACAACCGTTCCAAAGGCAGGTTCCGCCAGCAGATGTGCCGTTCCATACGAGCTGACCGCCAGTGGAGATGATCTTTACCTCTGTGTTGTTCACCAATCCTCGGATGGCAATCGGACCGTTGTAGTCAGGTGTAACTGGGTTGGGAAATACGACGACGTTGCTCTTCTCCAACTCTGCTTCGGGCGACGTGGCATCGCTCATGAAGCTGCACAGGCCTTTGTCCGTACCGAAGACCACTTCTCCAGTGCCCGGATGAACAGCAATGCTTTGCACGTTATTGCTAAGGAGAGGACTATCGTCGGTAGTGAAGTGGTGTATCATCTCCTGCCCGTCGGCACTGATCAGGTAGGCTCCATTGTTTTGCGTGCCTATCCATTTACGGTTCGCCGCATCGATGGAGATGCAGGCAATAGAGACATTGTTGAGCAGATAGTCAGCAAGTCCGCTGCCATCATTGCGGTTTATCTTAACCTGCGTAAACTGGTAATCCGTATTGAAGACATTGGATAAGTCCTCCATAACGAATAGGCCGGAGGATGTTCCTACCCAGACTAAGCCATCAAGGTCCTCGCAAACACAGAAGAATTCCTCGGGCTGATAAATTGTCCCGTCCTGATTGATGATGTTCTGATGCATGATGCTTCTGTCGTCGGCATTGCGTTCCGTCCCCTTTGTGTCGAGGCAGAAGATGCCACGCATGTCCAGGCGTCGGCTGGTCACTATCTTAATGCCGCTGCTGTGATGCAGGATGTTGTCCACCAGAGAGCAGCCATCCAACTCCTTATAGTATAGTTTGTACCATTTTCCGTTAGGCTTGAATACAATCAAGACAGAGTCTCTCATCGAAGATGCCATCCATAGGCTGCCGTCCGCATCATAGCTCAACGCGGCGCACATAACGTAATTGTAGTTTTGCGACGATGAAGGCATTAAGCTTGTCAGCGCGGAGTTTTTGTGATTATATAGCTTGACAAACTTGCCGTTCTTGTATTCGCATACGCCTCCACGATAGAGGCTGGCGAAGTGATGCGTGTCGTCTGTAGGATCTTGAACGAGGTCGGTTGTGTTGACAAGCTTAAATCTTGGGTACTCAGCGGGAATGTCCATCTCCTTGAAGTTAGTCCACTCTCCGTTTTCATAGTACATGGCGGTGGCGGGATTGGAGAAGCCGCTTACTGTATTGATGCCTCCTGCCACGAGGAGACGGTCGCCCACCCAACTGAGCCTATATCCGAGATCGCGAATAGGACTGCTTGGCTGTATGATTTCTCCTGTGGGCGTGAATGCGTTGTCCGTAATCTTATAGCCACGCAAGCCGTTCTCGTTCTCGCTCATCCAGTATTTGCCACCGAGATAAGACACGTCGCTCCATTTGGCTGGAGTTGTGAGGATGGTGGGGCTGCTCGTGAGGTCGGTGGTCATACCGAGTTGGGTATTGTTGCCCCAAAAGAGGCGGTCTCCATTGTGTTTCAGGAAGGTGTAGCTTCCTTTGTCGTAGACTATATTGCTAGAACTGGCAGGGTCCATTTCGTAGAGTGTGGCGCTTGTTAAAGCCATGATTTTACCCTGAAAGAAGCACATGTTCTTCACGGAATCCCATGTGCCCCTCTTATTCCAATTCTGTTCCATCTGCATGTTGCTGTTCTTTGGACATTGGTATAAGCCGTCGTTTGTAGCAATGAACACCTCATCGTCGGTTGCTGTGATGCATTGTATGGCCTTGTTCAGTTTGTAAGTGTTGCGGAACACACCTTCCTTCATGTCCACTTCAATAAATCCAAAGCCGGTAGCAAGGTAAGCCATAGATTTGTAGATGGAAACATAGGAGACTTCCTTGCCCAAGATGCTTTTGTCCTTCAGGGCAGAGAGGTTCTGTACATTGCCCTCCTTGTCGAGCAGGTCAATGTTACTATTGCTGTAAACGATGAGCAGCTTGCCAGCCTCTTTGCTATATGCAATGTGAGCGATATTGACATCACTGAGCTCGTTCAGATGGTCGTATGTGTGAACTTCGCCATCTTCTGTATCGTAGGAAAGCAGGTTACCGTTCATCAGGGAATAGATGATGCTGCCGCTTACGTCACTCTTGGTGGCGATTTGGTAACTAAGATACATGCGCCATGTCCCCAGTTGCTGGGCTGAGGCTGTGAGGCAAAGCACACAAAGGAGTAGTGCCAGGGAAGAGAGTTTCTTTATCATCGTCGTTCTGTTATGGTATGACAGGAAGTTTTCTATGCGACATGTAGGGGCTTTTCATTCCCCTATAGGGCGTTTGTCATTCCCCTATAGGGCGCCAGTCATTCCCCTATAGGGCGTTGGTCACTCCCCTATAGGGCGTTGAAGATTCCCCTACGGAGGGTTTTGAAGGCTTCCTTGTCTAATACATCTTTTATATATTCAATAACGAAAAAGTCGGGTCAATTATTGCTTTTGGCCACAAGATATTCTGCCAGTTTCTTCGTGGCTCGCCCACGATGGCTGATGCTGTTCTTTGCTTCGGCACTCATTTGGGCAAAGGCGAGGCCGCCTGCTTCAGTGGGAGCGAAGACTGGGTCGTATCCGAAACCACCTTCGCCGGCACGCTGCGGCAATATCTCGCCTTCCACGATGCCTTCGAAGAGTCTTTCCTTTCCATCCTGAACGAGGGCTATGACTGTACGGAAGCGAGCCTTGCGTGTCTCTGCCTTTTCTATCTTGTCGAGCAGGCATCGTATGTTGGCATCGGCATCATGGCTTTCGCCATATCCGTTCATGGCACCGAAACGAGCCGTATAGACTCCTGGCGCTCCGCCGAGTGCATCTACCTCCAAGCCAGTGTCGTCGGCAAAACAATCTACGCCATAGTGCTCATGGACATATCGTGCCTTCTGCAAGGCATTGCCCTCCAGCGTGTCGGCCGTCTCGGGGATGTCCTCGGTGCAGCCGATGTCGCTCAGCCCTTTCACCGTGAAGGCACTGCCCAGTATCTGCCGGATCTCCTCCAGCTTGTGGGCATTGTTGGTTGCCATGATGATGGACCTCCTAACCCCCTTCAGGGGGAACTCTTTATTACCTTCTTCTCCTATCATATCATAGTTTGTGTTTAATTCCCACTAAAGAGGGTTAGGGGGTCTTACTTCTTTATGGGGTCGAAGCCTTCGCCAAAGACGCCTTCTACGTTGCTCATAGAGACGAATGCCTGCGGGTCGATGCGCTTGATGAGCTGGAAGATGCTGCGACTCTCATAGCGCTTGGCCAGGATGAGCAGCACCTGCCGCTTCTCCTTGCTATAGAACCCTTCGCCCGAAAGAACGGTAACGCCTCGCTCGAGTCTTGTATTGACCTCCTCTGCTATTTTCTCGTACTGTTCGCTGATGATGATGAACTGCACGCTTCGCCTTGCCGAGTTGATGACATAGTCAAGGAAGTTGAGGCTGATGAACATTGCCAGGTAGCCCACCACCATCGTCTCGATGTCGTGCGAGATAAAGTAGCTGCCGCCGATGATGACGATGTCGAGCATCAGGAGCAGTCGGCCGAGGGAGATGTCCCAATACTTGTTGATGGAACTGGCAATGATGTCTGTGCCACCCGTACTGCCGCCTGCCAAGAAGATGGTTGCCAAGCCAAGACCTTCAAGGAAGGCACCAATGACGCAGGCCATGAACTTCTGTTCGCCTATGATGTGCATAAGCGTATGGTGACCATCTGCACCAACGACGGTGAGCTGGGTCTGCATGATGCCGATAGCACTCGAGATGAGTAGCGTCACAATGATTGTGCGTACCAGATAACGCCAGCCCAGTATGCGCATAGCCATCAGGAGCAAGCCTACATTTATAATTAAGTAGGTGTTGCCAGCAGGAAACCCAGTCAAGTAGTACAGGATGGTGGAGATACCCGTAACACCTCCACTGACTATCTTATAAGGCAACAGGAAGCAGGCATAGCCAACCGTGTAGATGACTGTGCCCAGCAACATCTGCAGATAGTCGCGCAGCAGTTGCCAAGGTGAAGGTCCTATGATGTCCTTTATCGTCATGGCTTTATGACATTAAACCCGTTCCCATAGACACCCTCTGCTCTGCTCTGCGAGACGAAGGCAGCAGGGTCGGTCTCCTGAATCAGACGAAGTATCTTGACGGACTCTCTCTTGTGTACAATGGTGATCAGCACCTTAATGTCTTGATGACTGTAATAGCCCTCGCCATTCATCAAGGTCACGCTGTGGCAGGTCTCTGATATGATGCGTTGGCAGATTTCGTTGGGCTTGTTGGTGAAGATGATGAACTGGATGTCCTGCCTTGCGCTGTTGATGAGCATGTCCAAGGCATAAGTATAGACAACCAAAGTGACGTAGCCAAACACAACCATCCGGACATCATGGAAGATGGGCCAGCACGAAGCAATGACCACAAAGTCGAGGATCAGCAAGGCACGGCCAAAGGAGATGTTGCGATACTTGTTCACGAGGGCCGCTATGATGTCCCATCCGCCCGTACTTCCTCCTGTGAGGAACACAATGCCGATGCCCAAACCGTTCAGTATGGCACCAAGCACGCAGGCCATCGAGTCTTGGCCTTCGCCAAGGATCTGCATCAAGTGTCCGCTCTCATCTGTCATCATTTGTTGCCCCAGCTCGAGGAAAGAGGAGAGGGCAATGGTTGCGTATGCCGTCTTGCCGACAAACTTCCAACCAAGTGGCTTGATGGCAATGATGAGCAGGATGGAGTTGGCAATGAGCACGGCAGCCGAGATGGGGAACTTCGTCAAGTAGTAAAGGATGGCGAACATACCCGTCATGCCGCCCGTCGTGATGTGATAGGGCAACAGGAACGCGGCCCAACCCAAGGCATAGATGGCCATGCCGAGGTTGATGGCCAGGAAGTCCAGCGTGAACTCCCATATTCTGCGATAGTTTACCTTTGGCATTATGTTTTTGGCTTTACGACGATGTTGACGATGCGCTTAGGGATAGCGATGGTCTTCACTATGTCCATTCCCTCAAGATGCTTAGCTGCCTCGGGTGCTGAGGTAGCAAGCTCTATCATCTGCTCCGGTGTTGCATCGGCAGGGAAGAGCATGTCGAAACGCACCTTACCATTGAACTGCACGCCGAGCTTCACGCTGGTCTCAACGAGATACTTCTCTTCGTACTGCGGCCACCTTGCGTCGCAGACACTTCCTTCGCCGCCGAGTGCTTCCCAAAGCTCTTCTGCGATGTGAGGTGCAAAGGGAGCGATGAGGACGGGCAGCGTCTGGAGTACGATGCGGCTGCTGCATTTCTGTTGGCTCAACTCGTTGACTGCGACCATGAATGCCGAGATGCTCGTGTTGTAGGAGAATGCCTCGATGTCGCCTGTCACCTTCTTGATGAGCTTATGCAGCGTCTTGAGGCTGTCGGCAGAGGGTTCGTCGTCGGTCAACGCGAGGTTGCCGTCTTTGTCCCAATACAGCGCCCACAACTTCTTGAGGAAGCGGAAGCAACCGTCTATGCCGTTGGTGTCCCAGGGCTTCGACTGCTCGACCGGACCGAGGAACATCTCGTAGAGGCGCAACGTATCTGCCCCATAGTTCTCGACAATCATGTCGGGATTGACGACGTTGTACATCGACTTAGACATCTTCTCGATGGCCCAGCCACAAACGTACTTGCCATCTTCGAGGACGAAGTCTGCCGTAGCGTACTCCGGACTCCAGGCCTTGAAGGCTTCCAGGTCGAGGATGTCGTTCTTCACGATGTTTACGTCCACATGGATAGGCGTAACGTCGTACTTGTCTTTCAAGCCTAAAGAGACGAACGTGTTAGTCTCCTTGATGCGATACACGAAGTTGGAACGGCCTTGAATCATGCCTTGGTTGACGAGTTTCTTGAAGGGCTCTTCCTTCTTACTTACGCCGAGGTCGAAGAGGAACTTGTTCCAGAAGCGTGAGTAAATAAGGTGGCCTGTGGCATGCTCCGAGCCGCCGACGTAAAGATCGACGTTCTGCCAATATGATGCGGCACGGTTGCTGACCAGAGCCTGATCGTTGTGCGGGTCCATGTAGCGCAGATAGTAGGCACTCGAACCAGCGAAGCCAGGCATGGTATATAGTTCGATGGGATAGATGCCGGCAGCTTCGTCGATGAGTTTCTTATCGACAATCTTGCGATTCTTCTCGTCCCAAGCCCAAATCTGGGCATTGCCGAGAGGCGGTTCGCCTGTTTCCGTCGGCAAGAACTTCTCGACTTGTGGCAGCTCGATGGGTAGGCACTCTTCCGGTATCATTGTGGGGATGCCCTTCTTGTAATAGACGGGGAAGGGCTCGCCCCAGTAGCGTTGACGGCTGAAGATAGCGTCTCTGAGTCGATAGTTTACTTTGACGCGACCCAGATTGTGTGCCTTGACGAATCGCTTGGTCTCGGCAATTGCCTCCTTAATAGTGAGGCCATTCAGGCAGAGACGCTCTCCGTCGTACTCGACACTCTTGTCGGGCGTGATGGGCGAATTGATGACAATGCCTTCCTTGGCATCGTAGCTTTCCTCCGAGATGTCGGCGCCTTCCACGAGCGGAATGATGGGCAGGTCGAAGTGCTTGGCAAAGGCATAGTCTCTGCTGTCGTGAGCAGGCACAGCCATAATGGCACCTGTGCCGTAGCCGGCAAGCACGTATTCTGCGATATAGATGGGGCACTTGTCACCCGTAATGGGGTTGATGCCGTAGGCACCGCTGAAGACGCCCGTCACGGTGTGGTCTATCATGCGTTCCCTCTCGGTGCGGCTCTTGACGTACTTCAGGTACTCATCTACTGCAGCACGCTGGTCGGGTGTAGTAACCTTATCGACGAGTTCGCTTTCGGGTGCAAGGACGAAGAAGGTAACGCCGAACATCGTGTCGGCTCGCGTGGTGAAGATGGTGAAGGAACCTGCCTCGTCTCCATCTTTGGAGAGGGTATAGGGAATCTCTATCTCAGCGCCTTCGCTACGGCCTATCCAGTTGCGTTGTGTTTCCTTGATGCTCTCGCTCCAATCGATGGTGTCGAGGCCGTCGAGGAGGCGCTGGCTGTAGGCACTGACACGCAGGCACCATTGCCGCATCTTCTTCTGTTCGACGGGATAGCCGCCACGGACGCTGACGCCTTCCACCACTTCGTCGTTGGCGAGCACCGTGCCGAGCTTGGGGCACCAGTTCACCATCGTCTCGCCGAGGAAGGCCAGACGATAGTTCATCAGCAGGTCGCTCTGAGCCTTTTCGTCAGTAGGCCAGGTGCCTTCCTGCTTGAACTTCTCGATGAGCTTCTCGATGGGCTGTGCCTTTTGGAGTTCTTCGTCGAAGTACGAGTTGAACATCTTCTGGAAAGCCCATTGCGTCCAGTGGTAGTAGTCGGGCGAGCAGGTGCGGACCTCTCTGTCCCAGTCGAAGGAGAAGCCTATCTTGTCGAGCTGTTCGCGGTAGCGGTCGATGTTGGCGAAGGTGGTCTTCTCGGGGTGCTGACCCGTCTTGATGGCATACTGCTCTGCAGGCAGTCCGTAGGCGTCGTAGCCCATCGGGTTCAGTACGTTGAAGCCCTGCAGCCGCTTGTAGCGTGCGTAGATGTCGCTGGCGATGTAGCCGAGCGGATGCCCCACATGCAGGCCTGCGCCGCTGGGGTATGGGAACATGTTCAGGACGTAGAACTTCTTTTTGTTCTCGTCTTCAACGACTTTGTATGTCTGCCGCTCTGTCCAGAGCCGGTGCCACTTCTGTTCTATCTCACGGAAATTATACTCTTTTGCCATATATTATTATGATTTTCTGTACTTCATTTATTTTTGTGTCGGTATCCTGTTTCTCAGACCAAATACCTGATGCCATGGTATTTCTGGACGGAGAGGCAGAAGCTGTCCGTCGGTTGCTTTGTCTATCTTTCGGAAGCCCTCACCGATAGCCATTATTGTCATGCAGTTGCCAGCAAGGTCTTGCATGCCGTTTGGTGACAGAAGCAGGTCGTTCATGTCCGTGATGCCCTGATTCCATTTCATCAGGTTCTCGATGGCTTCCTTAACTTGGAGGAGTATGTCGAGCACCACTTCACGCTTGTCCGAAGATATCGATTCCATATTTGTCAATTTGATTAAGGAAGAAGGGGCGCATGTTGCTGTGCTTGCGTATGAGGTCTACGCTTGTGCCAAGGATTGATTCCAAGTAGTCGGCAGCAGCACAGAGCGAATATGCCTTTGGCGGCATGATGACAAAGAGGTCAACATCACTGCCGTTGTGATGCTCGTTTCTTGCCACGGAGCCAAACAGTTTCATGTGGCTAATACCATAGTTCTGCCTTAATTCGTCTGCATGGCTTTTGAGTATGTCGATATATTCTTGCCGCGTTCTCATAGCTTTTGCTGTTTGAGCAAATGAAATGTTGTGCCTCTTTTTGAAAACACGCTGCAAAATTACGAAGAATTGGGGATTTAGCAAAGGAATGGGGCAACTTTTTCGCGGAAAGGTGCCAAAACGTGTCTCGGGTGGCAATGCGAGAGGCTTGTGATGAAATTGGAAAAATCCTTACATGAAATGGGACAAGAAAAGGGGGCGTTCGCTCATGGAATGTGGAATAGAATGAATAACTCCGTGGACTTGTGGTCATAAGTCCACGGAGTTATTGCCCCAAGTCCACGTTTTTTTGCCCATAATCCCGAGCCTGTTTTGACCGAAAAGTGTGCTTTGTTTGTTAGTCGGCACTAGACTTGTTGTACTTTCTTTGCGTTCTGCTAAACAGAAGCGCTTTGTAACGTGTTGGTTTTCAGGTGGTATTTGATTTGAGCGCATTTCTCGTGTTTGGGGTAGAAAAGTGCCGCCGAGCCACATGAAAGCCGTCTACGGGCGTGTGGTTGCGAAAAACTTTTACAGGTTCAGAACAATCTCTGTGCGAACATCGAGAGATAGATGCGCCAGTTGCGCCAGATATGGCCGCCTTCGTTTTCAAAGTATTCGTAGGGATACTGCATCTTGTCGAGATACTGGCGCAGGGCGACGTTCTGCTGGAAGAGGAAATCGTCCTTGCCGATGGCTATCCAATAGAGGTGTGGCTTGGCGGCGAAGAGGGCTTTCAGCTGGGCGACGGCTTCGGGATGCTCTGCAAGCTGTTCCTCCAGGCTCTTCTGCGAGCGTTCCAGGCGGACGGCTGCCGAGAAGAGACCCATGTAGCCGAAGGTGCCGGGATTCAACATGCTGATGCGGAAGGTGTGGTAGCCGCCCATCGACAGGCCGCAAAGCGCAGTATTGTCGGCTCCTTTCTTTATTTTATAGTGCGACTTCACATAGTTCATGATGTCTGTGAAGCTCTCTTCGTAAGTCGTTTTCGGTTGCTCTTTCTTCTTGAGGCCTGATTCCAGGGGACCTGCATCGTCCGAGGCATTGCCGTTCGGCATTACCACAATCATGGGCTTTGCTTTGCCCATTGCGATGAGATTGTCCATAATCTGAGCCGTGCGACCGAGCGTCAGCCAAGCCTCTTCGTCGCCTCCTGCTCCATGCAGCAGATAGAGGACAGGATAGGCCTTGCCCTTGTCGTAACCTGCTGGTGTGTAGATGCTCATACGACGCTTCATGCCGAGCTGTGGGCTGTCGTACCAGACGTGAGCCACATCGCCGTGCTCCACATTATGGTTCTGGTAGAGATAGCCTTGGTCGCCCTCTTCCTTGCTGACGATAAAGGTGCTCATGAAGGAGCGCACGTCGCGGCTGCGCTCGATGTTGCCTGCATCCTGCACTTCGGCACCATCCACATAGAAGCGGTAGTTGTACAGCTCGGGAGAAAGGACTGCGGTCGTGTAGGACCAGATGCCGTCCTGCTGCTGTAGCTCGCTGTGTCCGTTCTCTATGCAATCACCTATAATTGTCACCTTCTTTGCCTCGGGAGCCTTGATGCGAAGGGTGACGGTGCCGTCGTCGTTGAACTGCGGTGAGCGTGTGTCGTGTTTCTCGAAGATGGCTTGCTGGGCATTGGCGCAGAAAGCCGTGAGCAGCATGGCTGCAAGGAAATACAATCTTTTCATCTTAATATAGAAGTTAGTGGTTAATGGTTAGAGGTTAGGGGTTAGAGGATAGTTTCGATCTTTGTTTTTAGGGGTAAAAGGTTTTCTCTAACCCCAAACCACTAACCTCTAACCGCTAATCTTGCAGCAAAAGTAGGTATTTTTTTGGAAAAAGCTTTCATGTTTGCAAAAAAAAGCGTTACTTTGTGGCGCATATTATAGCATTTTATTAAAAAGGAACGTATGAAACGTATAGTTTTGCCTCTTTTGGCATTGTTTATGATATTGCAGAGTGTTGCTGCGGGAAGTGACCTGACAGGCTTCCGCGTCTGTCGCATGTCGGAACCCGCTGGCATCACGCGCACGGCACAGTTCTCTTGGCAGACAGTCAGCCAAAAGCCCAATGTGAAGCAGACGGCCTACCGCCTGTGTGTGGCAGCCTCGAAGGCCGACCTCAAGGCAAAGCGCAACCTGCTTTGGGACAGTGAGCGCACGAACTCCGACGAGAGCGTGGCTGTGCCCTACCAGGGTCGCCGCCTGCCCTATCAGAGCCAGGTGTTCTGGCAGGTGGAGGTGTGGCTCACAACGGGCGAACATCTGGTAAGCCCCGTGCAGACCTTCCTGACAGGACTCAAACAGTTCAGCAGCGATGCGCAATGGATAGGAAGCCTCTCCCCTAACCCCTCCCCCGAGAGGGAGGAGAACCGTTATGATTTGCCTGCCCGCTACATGCGTCGCCCCTTCTTCGTGAACAGCAAGGTATATCGTGCCACACTCTATATCAGCGGCATGGGCTACGGCACAACCTACATCAACGGCCAGCCAGTCAGCAAGGACGTCTTCGGCACACTGCAGACCGACTACACCAAGACGGTCTATTACAATACCTACGACGTCACATCCCTGCTGCGCCGCGGCAACAACGCCATCGGTGCGGTGCTGGGTAACGGCTATGTGCTGGGCTTTGGCAAGAACTGCACATCCTACGGACTGCCGCGCCTGAAGGCACAGCTCGTCATCGAGATGGACCGCGACACCCTTACTATCGTCACCGGCACAGACTGGAAAGTCACAACCAACGGCCCTATCCAGAGCAACCACCTCTACAACGGCGAACGCTACGAGGCAGCACGCGAGATGAAAGGCTGGACATCAGCATTCTTCGACGACAGCGGCTGGCAGCAGGCAGAGCGTATGCCGGCTCCCACAGGCATCCTACAGCCCCAGCCCTGTCCCAGTATGCGCATCCAGAAGGAACTGAAGCCGAAGAGCATCCGCCGCACAGCCGACGGGCGCTACATCATCGACATGGGACAGAACATGGTAGGACAGCTCCGCGTACAGCTTTCAGGAAAGAAGGATGTGCCCGTTGTCATCCGCCACGCCGAAATGCTTGAGCCAAACAATCCCGACCAGCTTTATGTCGCCAACCTGCGCTCGGCAAAGTGTACGGACACATACATCCCGGCTGCCGACGGAAGGTTCACCTATCAGCCGGAACTTACCTATCAAGGTTTCCGCTTCGTGGAGATAACAGGCATTGCACGAGAACCCCGACTGGCAGACATAACGGGTTGTGTCATCTATGACGCTATGGCCGACCAAGGCACCTTCTGGTGCGACAACGACCTCCTCAACAAACTCCACGAGAATGCCTATTGGGGCATCATCGGCAACTATCACGGTATGCCTACCGACTGTCCGCAGCGCGACGAGCGCATGGGATGGATGGGCGACCACGTGATGGGGTGCTATGGCGAGAACATGCTCCTGGACAACGGCGCACTCTATTACAAGTGGCTGCAGGATGTCTTCGACACGCAGGACGACGACGGCCTCATAGCCGATGTGGCACCAGGCTTCTGGGTGGTTCGGCAAAGGGACGTCGCCTGGGAGGCTCTCTCGGTCTATGCCACCTATATGCTCTATCGCCGATATAATGATTTGGACGCGGTGTTCAAGTACTATCCGTTCCTTCAGAACTACATGAACTATCTGGACCGCAACCTCAAGGACGGCATCGTGGCGACAAACGAATGGGGCGACTGGTGTATGCCGCCCGAACGCCCCGAACTCATCCATAGCGAAGACCCCGCACGCAAGACGGACGGCGCACTCATCTCCTCGGCCATGTACTACAGTATGCTCACCATGATGGGAGAAATGGCCGTGCGTATCGGCATGGACGCCGACATGTTCACTTACGACAAGCGGCAGAAGATGCTCAAGGATGCCTACAACCGCCACTTCTATCATCCCGAGACGGCAAGCTACTCGAACAACACCGTCACTGCCAACCTCCTTTCTCTGGAGTTCGGGCTTGTGCCTGAAGGCGACGAAGAGCGCGTCCTGCAGAATGTCGTCGACGTCACGAAGGACACCTATCAGGATCACGTTAGCTGCGGCGTGCTCGGTATGCAGCACCTCATGACCTGCCTAACGCATCGCGGTCATCTCGACCAGGCTATGCGCATCATCCTGCAGAAGGACTATCCGAGCTTCGGCTATATGATAGAGAAGGGTGCCACCACCATCTGGGAACTCTGGAACGGCGACACAGCCAATCCGGCTATGAACAGTGCTAACCATGTTATGCTGCTGGGCGATGTCCTCGTCTGGATGTATGGCGACTTGGCTGGCATCCGCCAGTCTCATTCCAGCCGTGCCTATAAGGAATTGGATATGTACCTCAGCATGCCCGAGGAGCTGAACCATGTTCGAGCCACACACGAAACACCCTATGGCACCGTCGGCAGTGAGTGGCGGCGCACTGAAGAGGGCGTTACATGGACGGTTGACATTCCCGCCAACACGAGCGCCCGCATACATGTACCCAGCGGCTATACCGTGCAGGGTATGCACAGCCTGCGCTGGGCAAGCGGAGAGGTGGAGGGCAACGACATCTGTTTGCTGGTCGGCTCTGGCTCCTACACCATCAATGCACACAAAGTGTTCACCGAGACACAGCCGACGATATTCCAACGTGTGACCAATACCATAAAGAACATCCCCGATTTCCTCAAGAACTTCTAAATACCCCTAAACGACTAAACGACCAATCCCCTAAACGACTAATCCATGATACAGAACGACTTGCAACGCCTCCGCTGGATGATTCTCGACGAGGCTCTGCGCGACCCCGTGATGGAGTATTTCATGGGCGAACGCACCAAAACCAATGAGACCGGCAACACGCGCAGCCTCATTCACTATGTCAACCAACGCCTCAAAGCTGTCAACCGCGACTTCAGCTGCAGCAAGCGCATGTTGCAGAACGACGTGGCCTACTTCGTCGAGAAGGGCGCACGCCTCGAGCCGCGCTTCCGTCGCGGACATAAACGCATCCTGCGCTACGTTAACCTCGGGTGGAAGAACCCGCTGCTCAAGGCGGCATCGTTCCTCAAGTACGACGATGCTCCAGCAGAGACGTCGGCTCCCATGTTGCCTGCTTTGCCCGAAGGCCCCATGACGGCGTTCACCCTGCGCATCAGCAAGGATGAGGAGGCTGTCCGCCTCCGTCTCGGCAACCCCGAGATTCTTGGGCGCAACATGGACAGCAAGACACAGACCGTCACCATTCAGGCTGAGCTACCCATGAGCGAGGCGTTGCTGAACGCCATCCTCGGCTTTGGAACAGACGTTGAGGTGCTTGCACCTGAAAGCTTCCGCGAAGAGCTTCGCCAGGCAATCGCTGCGCTCCAGAAGCTCTATAAGAAAGAAACGGCGACCCAAAAGAAACCCGTCCAGGGCGACCTTTTCGAGGGACTGTTCTGAGGAGTTCATAGTCCATAGTTCATAGTCCATAGTTCATAGTTCATAGTCCATAGTTCATAGTCCATAGTCCATAGTTCATAGTTCATAGTAAACCCCATTAAGCCTATTAACCCCATTAACCCTATAAAAATGAATTACATCAGCAAGCTGCTCATGGCAGCAACCCTGCTGCTCGGCTTGGGCAGCACAGTGAAGGCGGCGGACATTCCCCGCAGCGAGTACCCGCGTCCGCAGTTCGAGCGAGAGAGTTGGGTGAACCTCAACGGCACCTGGAGCTATAGCTTCGACTTCGGTCAGACAGGAGCCGAGAGAGACTGGCGCAACAGCAAGGGCTTCGACGGCAAGATTACCGTTCCCTTCTGCCCTGAGAGCAGTCTCTCGGGCGTGAAGTACACCGACTTCATCCCTTGCATTTGGTATCAGCGCACAATTGATGTGCCTGCTGCATGGAACGGCAAGAACATCCTTCTCAACTTCGGAGCCGTTGATTATGAGGCTACCATCTACATCGACGGCAAGCGCGTGGGCAAGCACTACGGCACAGGCTCCTCCTTCTCGCTCGACATCACCAAGTTCGTGAAGGCTGGCGAGAGTGCTAACCTCGTTGTTATGGTCAAGGACGCTCTGCGCAACCACAAGCAGCCCGGCGGCAAACAGAGCATCGGCTATTATAGTGCTGGCTGTAACTATACCCGCGTCACAGGCATCTGGCAGACGGTTTGGATGGAAGCTGTTTGCCCGGAGGCTTTGAAGCGTGTCTTCGCAACGCCCGACATCGACCAGCAGCAGCTCGTCGTCCGTCCCGAGTTCTACGAAGAGGGCAACGGCAACATGCTCACCGTTCAGGTGTTCGACGAGAAGCAGAAGCTCGTTTCGAGCAAAATGGCTCCAGCAACGAACAACACGGTCATCGTGCTGCCCATCAAGAACCCCAAGCTTTGGTCACCCGAGGAACCTAATCTCTATGATGTCATCTACACGGTGCGCGATGCCAAGGGCAACGTGCTGGACCAGGTGAAGTCCTACGCCGGTATGCGCAAGATACACTTGGCTGGCGGCTACTTCTACCTCAATAACAAGCCTTACTTCCAGCGTCTTGTCCTCGACCAAGGCTTCTATCCCGATGGCATCTGGACGGCTCCGAGCGACGAGGCTCTCAAGCACGACATCGAGATGAGCAAGGCAGTGGGCTTCAACGGCGCACGTCTGCACCAGAAGGTATTCGAGGAGCGTTACTTCTATTGGGCCGACAAGCTGGGCTACATCTGCTGGGGCGAGCAGGCAAGCTGGGGCTTGGACGTCAACAACGAAGAGGCTGTCCGCAACTTCCTCACGGAATGGGCGGACGAAGTGGTGCGCGACCGCAACCATCCGAGCATCGTCACTTGGACGCCCCTCAACGAGACTTGGGGCGCACGCGACGGCGTCTATGTTCGCTTCGTCAACGACCTTTATGAGATGACCAAGGCCATCGACCCCACACGCCCCGTCAACGATGCCAGCGGCGACGCGCACGTCAAGACAGACATCTGGAGCGTACACGACTACTCTCGCGAGTATGAAGTTCTCACCAAGAACCACGACATCAAGCCCGGTGTTGAGCCTTATCGCAACATGGGCGGCAAGGACTACCTCGCCAACTACAACGGCCAGCCCTACATGCTGGACGAGTTCGGCGGACTCGGCTGGATTCCGAAGGAAGAGAGAGCCAACTCGTGGGGCTACGGCGCACAAATCGAGACCGAGGACGAGTTCTTCCAGATTCTCGAGAAAGAGGTGGATGCCATCATCGCCAGCAAGCACATCACCGGCTTCTGCTATACACAGATTACCGACGTTGAGCAGGAGAAGAACGGCGTCTATTATTACGACCGCCGTCCCAAGTTCGATGCTGCCAAGTGGAAAGCCATCTTCGAGAAGATACCCTCCATCATCGAGAACCCGCAAGACCTTAGCGGCTGGAAGTAAACATTGTTCCCATAATTCCCATTGTTCCCATAAATCCCATTAAGCCTATTAACCCCATAAACCCTATAATAATAATGAAGAAAACAGTTTTCTTTGCTGCCGCTTTGGCAGCTATGTTCCTGGCCTCATGCTGTGGCCAGCAGAAGTGTAAGTGTACTTGCGAGTGCGATGCTTGCAAGAATTGTGTTGAGAAGCAAGACCCCAATGCTCCTGTCGATGAGGCAACGATTATCGACAACGAGCAGTACGACCTCGCTCAGCTGAAGGTTGATGCCGACGGCTACTATGTCCTCTTCGACGGCACAAGCCTCGATGGATGGCGCGGCTACGGACAGGACGCTGTTCCCACCAGCTGGGAGAATGCCGACGGCTGCATCCACCTCGTAGGCAGTGGCACAGGCGAGGCCCAGGTTGAGGGCGGCGGCGACCTCCTCTTTGCCCACAAGTTCAAGAACTTCACCTTCGAGTGCGAGTACAAGATCAGCAAGGGCGGCAACTCTGGCATCTTCTATCTGGCTCAGGAGGCCAAGGGCAAGAATGGAGAATACCTGCCCATCTGGCAGAGCTGCTCCGAGTATCAGGTGCTTGACAATGCCAACCACGAGGATGCCAACCAGGGTATCGATGGCAACCGTCAGGCCGCTTCTCTCTACGACATGATTCCAGCCAAGCCACAGAATGCGAAGCCCTTCGGCGAATGGAACACCGTGAAGATTCGCGTCTTCAAGGGAAGCGTTTGGCACTACCAGAACGGCGAAGAGGTTCTTGAGTATCACCTCTGGACACCGAAGTGGAAGGAAATGCTCGACGGCAGCAAGTTCAAGAAGGGTGGCGAGTTCCCCGCAGCCTACGACATGATGATTGTCGAGGGACAGAAGGACGGCGGCTACATCGCCTTCCAAGACCACGGCGACGACGTATGGTACCGCAACGTCCGCATCAAGCTCGACGAGTAATCTCTCCTAACTTAAAGCTAACAACAAAGCGAGGCAGGCGAATCATCGCCTGCCTCGCTTGTTTTGTCTGAATGGCGCTTGCTTGTCTTACAGCCTTATCGAGTCCCAGAAGACAATCATTTCGCTGATGTAGCCAATCTTGCCGTTGACTTTGACCTTGTACCACCACTTGTAGAAGCCGTCAGCCTCTTTGTGGGAAACGAAGTCCAGGCAGGGATAGTATTCTGGGAGCATGCCTTCGGGGTTGTCGAGGGTGAAGAGCACCTTGCCCTTCATCGATGGCTCCTGGCGGACGTTAGCTCTTCGGATGTCGTCCTTTAGGCAGACGAAGCCCTGCCCCTTCCTTGCCTCGCGCTGCTCAACCCTTGCCCCAGTTTTGGGGACAAGGCCATAGTCCTGCGCTTCCACGAAATAGTTGTCGCCCGCGTCAGCAATGTAGCGTGACTCGCGGCCGTCCTTCTCGACTACTACTTTGCCTATATTGCTGAATCCTCGCACACCGCCTTTCAGCAGGTAGAGCGGCTCTATGCGGATGTTCTCCTTCGGAGCGAAGTCCGTGCCGTGCCATTCCAGGACGTTGCCCTCCAGCAATGGGGCAAAGAGGCATTGGCTGTAACCCCAGTAGTCGGACTGCAACTGATAGGTCTCTCCGATGCCTTCCAGCTTGAAGGGTGCGCTGAGGAAGAGGCTGTCGTTCATGATGATTTCACGGTCAGTTTCCGACTTAATTCTTAATGTGAAATCATCCACCTGACCGTTAGCCCATCGCGTGACGGGCGTCAGCGTATAGGACACCTCGTAGTCGCGCCCCACGCCCCAGCTCATCTTGTAGCGGTAGGTGTGGCGCACTCGGTTCTCCCCCTTTTGGAAGGGTGCATCGAAATAATAGGCGTAGGCGAAGGAGCAGAAGCTGTCGGGCATTGCAGGGTTGACGAGGAGATTATCCATTGGCTGAATGCTGTCCGGCAGCTCTTCGTAGCTTTTCCATTGAGTCAGGTCGAGCGGCGTAAAGTCTGTTGGCACACCCTCTCCCTCGGGAGAGGGTTGGGGAGAGGCTATTACGGCATTGCGGTGTTGCAACTCCTGGCCGTTGAACAGCACCGTGAAGTCCTGGATGAAGGGGTGTATGCCTTCGCGGGAGAAGGGTGCCCAGGCATTGTAAGGCGCCGCAGCCTCGAAGGCCATCGTCACAGTCTTGGCATCGCTGTTATTATAAAATGTATAGTCAACCGTCACATAAGCGAAGCTGTCTCTGCCCAGAGTTATCTCCAGGATTTCCTTTTTTGCAGCGATGTCTGTCTCTATCAGAGGCATCAGGACATTGCCGCTGGTGTAATAGACGCCGTCGTTAGCAATGCAATTGAACAATGAACATTGAACATTGAACATTAGGAGGAGCAGGATAGCAAGCTTTTTCATTACATTATATAACTATGAACTATGGACTATGAACTATGGACTATGTTCCGCGCATTAAAAGCGCGCCTTTGTGCTAGAGCATCAAAGAACTTTGGACTTCCTCTCGTCTCTCCACATGAAGAAGCCAGCCAGCAGGGTGCCTGAGATGCTGTGGTAGGCACAGGAAATGGCGCAGGGAATGACAGCGAGGGCTGCCATCGGGTTCAAGGCAATCATGGCTGGCGAAGCAAAGAAGTTGCGGGCAAGGACGGTCGCCATACCCGCGTTCTGCATTCCGACCTCGATGGAGAGGGTGCGACGCTTGGCTGTGTTGAAGCGGAAAGCCTTGCCCACGAGGTAGCCCAGCAAATAGCCTGTGCCGTTGTGGAGCGTCACGACGGCAAGCGTCAAGGCAATCAGATGCAAGCCGTTCTCCTTCAGTTGAGGGTGGACGGTAAAGATGACGCCGCCCACGATGCAAGCCAGGCACAGTACACTCACGCCCGGCATTATCTGCTGCAGGTGCCCGAAGTATTTCTTTTCGGAGAAGAAATAGTTGAAAAGCACGCCGAGCGTGACGGGCAAGAGCGTCACGAGCAGGATGTTCTGGAACATCCCCCAGGCATCCACGTCAATCTCTGCGCCTGCCAGCCAAAGCACGAGCAGCGGAGTCACGAAGGGCGAGAGTACGGTGCTCACCGTCGTCATGCCCACGCTGTATGCCACATCGCCTTTGCAGAGGAAGCTCATGATGTTGCTGCTCACGCCTCCTGGACAGCAGCCGACCAGTATGATGCCTGCCGCCATGAAGCTGTCGAGGTGGAAGGCCCGCGCCAGCATCCACGCCACCAGCGGCATGATGGTGTATTGCGCCACAGCTCCGATGAGGATGTCAATGGGGCGAGAGAGCAGGATGCGGAAGTCCTCGGTGGAGAGCGTGCAACCCATCGTCAGCATGATGAGGCCAAGGATAATCGAAGCCCGTTGCCCCTGCTGCACCCACGCAAAGGCGTCAGGCACAAAGAAGGCAACAACGGCGATGAGAATAATGAAGGCACTTGTATAGTGAGCCAGCCAACGGCTCAAGGATAATAATACGGACATTGTGTATGTGTTTTTCTATTTCGGGTGCAAAATTACATAAAAAATAAAGAATATGAATGAAGAGTTAAGAATTATTTCGTATCTTTGTACTTCAAATGGCAAAAAGGATTACATAAAGACGAATAGACAGCTATGGCACAGGAAGCGTTGACACCGATGATGAAGCAGTTCTACGACCTCAAGGCGAAGCACCCCGAGGCGCTGTTGCTGTTCCGTTGCGGCGACTTCTACGAGACGTATGCCGACGATGCGGTGATTGCCGCCGAGATACTTGGCATCACGCTTACCCATAGGAACAACGGCAAGTCGGGAGTCGCCCAAAGCACCGCGATGGCTGGCTTCCCCTACCATGCCCTCGACACCTACCTGCCGAAGCTCGTCAGGGCAGGTAAGAGGGTTGCCATTTGCGACCAGCTCGAAGATCCTAAGCTGACGAAGACCCTCGTGAAGCGAGGCATCACGGAACTTGTGACGCCCGGCGTGACGATGGCTGATACGGTGCTCAACCACAAAGAAAATAACTTCCTTTGCGCCGTGCATTTCGGCAAACAGGCTTGTGGAATGTCGTTCCTCGACATCAGTACAGGCGAGTTCCTCGTCACGGAAGGCACGACGGAATACATCGCCGGCCTCATGGCTTCGTTTGCCCCGAAGGAAGTCCTCTACGAGCGCGGCAAGCGGATGATGTTCGAGGGGAGCTTCGGCACACGCTACGTCACCTTCGAACTCGACGACTGGGCCTTTACGGAACAGTCTGCCAGACAGAAGCTCCTGCGTCACTTCGAGGTGAAGAACCTGAAGGGCTTCGGCGTGGAACACCTGCAGAGCGGCGTCATCGCGGCAGGCGTCATCCTGCAATACATGGAGATGACCCAGCACCAGCAGCTTGGCCACATCACCGCCCTGCGCCGCATCGAGGAGGACCGCTTCGTGCGCCTCGACAAGTTCACCATCAGGAACCTCGAGCTCGTGGGCAGCATGAACGAAGGCGGCATCTCGCTCCTCGACGTTATCGACAAGACGGTTACGCCGATGGGTGCAAGAATGCTGCATCGCTGGATGCTCTTCCCCCTGAAAGACCCTGCTCAGATAAGCAAGAGGCAAGACGTTGTGGAGAACTTCTTCCGCAGTCCCGACACGAGGGACGCTGTCTTGGAGCAGTTGCAGACGGTGGGCGACCTGGAGCGCATCATATCGAAAGTCAGTGCCCGCCGCGTGTCTCCTCGCGACATCGTGCAGTTGCGAATCGCCCTGCAGGCTGTGGAACCCATAAAGGCGACGTGCTGCGAAGCCGAGGATGGCACTTTAAGGGAGATAGGCCAGCAGCTTGACCTCTGTGCCGAGATGCGCGACCGCATAGCCCGCGAGGTGCGCCCCGATTGTCCGCTGCAAGTGGCGAATGGCGGTGTCATCATGGATGGCGTGAATGCGGAGCTGGACGAGTTGCGGCACATTGCCTACCAGGGCAAGGGCTACCTGCTTGAGATGCAGCAGCGCGAGATTGAGGCGACGGGTATCCAAAGTCTGAAGATTGGCTACAACAACGTCTTCGGCTACTACCTCGAGGTGCGCAATACCTACCGTGACCAAGTGCCGACGGACTGGATTCGCAAGCAGACGCTGACACAGGCCGAGCGATACATCACGCAGGAACTCAAGGAGTACGAGGACAAGATTATGGGTGCGCAGGAACGCATCCTTGCCCTCGAGGCCCAGCTCTTCGACCGTCTCGTCACCGACCTTGCAGCCTTCGTCACGCCCATACAGAAGGATGCCTCGCTCCTGGCACAGCTCGACTGCCTGCTTTCCTTTGCCCAAAGCGCACAGGAGAACCGTTACATCCGTCCCATCGTCGATGATAGCGACGTGATAGACATACATGGAGGCCGACATCCGGTCATAGAAAAGCAACTGCCAGTCGGCGAAAGATACATCGCGAACGATGTCTTCCTCGACACCCGACAGCAGCAAATCATCATCATCACCGGCCCGAACATGGCGGGCAAGAGTGCTCTGCTTCGTCAGACGGCACTCATCACCCTCTTGGCTCAAATGGGAAGCTTCGTGCCGGCCGACAGCGCGCGGATTGGTTTCGTTGACAAGATCTTCACGCGCGTCGGGGCAAGCGACAATATCAGCATCGGTGAGAGCACCTTCATGGTTGAGATGAACGAGGCAGCAGGCATCCTGAACAACCTCTCGGAACGTAGTCTGGTGCTCTTCGACGAACTGGGCCGCGGCACGAGCACCTACGATGGCATCTCGATTGCATGGGCCATCGTCGAGTACATCCACGAGAGCAACCGAGGCCACGCCCGCACGCTTTTTGCCACGCACTACCACGAGCTGAACGAGATGGAGAAGAGCTTCCAGCGCATTAAGAACTTCAATGTCAGCGTGAAGGAAGTCGATGGTAAGGTCATTTTCTTGCGTAAGCTCGAACGAGGCGGGTCGGAGCACAGCTTCGGCATACATGTGGCGAAGCTCGCAGGTATGCCAAGAGCCATTGTTGCCAGAGCGAACGTCATCCTGAAACAGCTCGAAGGCGCGGGCGGACATCAGAATCTCGGTGCGAAGGCCGGCTCTCAGGCCAGCTCGGACAGCGGCGTGCAGCTCAACTTCTTCCAGCTCGACGACCCCGTCCTCTGCCAGATACGCGACGAGATCCTCGGCCTCGACATCAACAACCTTACCCCCTTCGAAGCCCTCAGCAAACTCAACGACATCAAGAAACTCGTCAAAGGCGGCAACTAAACACGTCGCCTTGCTAAACATCACGCGTGGATTTGGTGAAGTTCACACATGGATTTGCCCAAATCCTCACGTGGATTTCGCAAAGTGTACGTGAGTGGTTTGCAAACTACTCGTGTATAAATCGCAATTTATTCAAGTATAAATCCCTATTTACTCTTGAATAGTTTGCCAATGACCCGTGAGTTGTGACTTTCCTTATTCGGGGAAGTTTTTTTGTTGTAATAATCCGCCAAAGTTCTTTCGAGTAAGGATTTTGTGTGTTTTTTTTGACCATCATAAACTATTATTCAAATAATCTTTGTACCTTTGTCGCATGTTCGGGGAGAAATCCGAACTAAAGTAAAAAGCATTCGCTATTATTTCGCGCATAGCCAAGAGCGTCGGAAACTCTAATTGGTATAATAAGCACAGAAATAATATGTGACAGGTGAACTATTATGGTTTCTCTGTTCTCGTTGTATATAGCGATGCACACGTTATAGCGTGATGCATCCTAAAAACGAGACAGAGGCACCATCCGACGCCGCCTCTTGCTATGCGCAATGGAGCATCACGCTTCTTTGCGTCGTGGCGTGATTGATAGTTGAGTGCGCTATAAAGAATAATAGCGTATGATTACAGTAGATGAATGGGTAGAATCCCAAGAATTTCAAATCAGATTGGACGCGCAGGGTAAAATTATAGATTACCTTGACAACAATGTTCGTAGAGAAAACAAGCCAGAAGAACGCATAAGGCAGAAGATGGTAAAGATTCTTGTTGAAGAGTTCAAGTACAGCAAGGAGCAAATGGCTTTAGAGAGATCTATACAGACTGGACGTGACGAGACAAAGCGCGCCGACATTGTCATCTATGCCAACGCAGAAGCCAAGGCGAGTAATAGGCAGGGTGAGATACTTCTGATTGGCGAGGTGAAAGCTCCTAATATAAAAGAACCTGACAATCAGATTATTTCTTATATGAGTCCAACATCGGCACAAGGAGGTTTCTGGACTAATGGTGAGCGTATTATCTTCTGTCGTCGGCAGAAGGATAATACGTTTCGTGAGGCTATAGGTATTCCTAGAAGCGGAGAGCCATGGGATGCAGTTGGCAAATATAAGAAGAGCGATTTGATTATTCCTGTCGATTTGAAACTCGCATTCAAAAGATGCCATAATGCCATGTATCGTTCTGGTAATGACTCCGAAGATATTGCTCTTGACATGACCCGCATTTTATTAGCCAAACATGAGGACGAGGAGAGTGCAGATGAAACATGTCAGTTTCGCATGACACAAGAGGAATATGACGACCCTCTTAAACGAACCGCAGCATGCAAAAGAGTACGTGACCTCTTCAATGCCGTGAAAGAACGATATCCAGATGTTTTTTCAGAAAGTGAAGAAATAACTGTCTCTGATGAGAAACTTGCCATCGTCATTTCACAGCTCCAGCAGTATTCATTTCTTGAGTCCCCCCACGATGTAATAGGGACAGCTTACGAAATATATGTTGCTTCGCATCTCAAGGGAGAGCGTGGTCAGTACTTCACGAATCGTCTTGTAATATCTATGATGGTGAGGATGGTTGACCCTGATGACAAATCTATAATCCTTGATCCGTCATGTGGTAGTGGTGGTTTCCTTATCTCTTCGATGAACTATATCATTCAGAAGATTAAGGCGTCAAAGCGTGGAGAATCGGCCAAAGAAGTGCTACGAACAAAAGTGGTTCACAATTTGTTTGGTATCGACATATCACCCAAACTTGTGAAAATCGCCAAGGCTAACATGCTGCTTGGAAAGGATGGACATGGTGGTATTGAGCGTGTTGATAGTCTGAACGAAACAGAAAAACTTTCTGTAAGCTTCTGTGAAAAATGTGGCTTTGGCAAACCAAATGTAATCCTTTCCAATCCTCCGTTTGGCTCAGGCAATGATATTCGCATAAAAAATAAAACCGTGCTCAGCAAGTTTGAGATAGGACATGCCTGGAATGTGAATGACTGGGGCCACGTAATATATGACGAAAAGCTAAACGAAGGCATAGGCGTTGCACCAGAATTGTTGTTTACAGAACAATACTTAAAGTGGATAAAACAGGATGGACTTATCTGTATCGTCATGGCAAAAGGACAACTTGATAACAGAGAAGCTTTAGCCATCAGAGACAAAGTGCTTTCTGAATGTGAATTGTTGGCTGTCATCAATCTTCATGAAGATACATTTGAACCGTTCTGTGGTTCAAAAGCATCTGTGCTACTAATGCGAAAATGTGATAATCCGCCAAAAGACTATCGCATTTTCATGGCTATTTCCAACAAAGTGGGTCAAAATAGCCGAGGTGAAACCATGTTGCGTAAGGATACGAATGGAGAGCCAATCGTCGTTGATGGACACCTACAATTAGATGAAGATTTGACGGAAATCGCGGAATGCTATCATTTGTTCAAGAAGGGAGAACTTGTTGAAAGTGAGTTTAGGTTCTCTATTTCTGTGAATGACCTTGACAAAACCTCCTTGTCATTCAACCCTATTCATTATCTTCCAAAGCATAATGAGGCTTTAAAGAAGATAATTATGCTTAATGAACGTGACGACTTTGATGTCCTGCCTCTTTCGGAAATAGCTCAGAATGTGTTCAATGGACCGAGATTTAAACGTCCATATGCTGACCAAGGAGTAATTGGCGGTGAAGGCATACGAAAGTTCTTCACGGGTACGGCAATAACCCAACTTCATTCCGACAATGTAAAATATCTTGACGAAAAAAAGTGTAACAAACAATTGCTTCGTCAATTAGAGGAATTGACAATTCATAAAGGATATATACTCATATCTGATTCGGGAACTCTTGGACGAATTTCATACGCATTAAGTATGCACGATGGGCATGTGGCAACTAACAATCTTATTAGGGTTGTTATTACTGATGAAAACTTGAGAGGCTATGTTTACCAATTCCTCAAATCACCAATCGGGCAAAGTCTCATATTGAAAAATGCTTATGGCACAAACCAAGAGCATTTGGAGCCAGATGTTATAGGCGAGATACTGATACCGATTCCTAAAGACAGAAGTATCATTGACCGTATTGGATCAAAAGTCATTGCATCAATAGAGGCTCTCGAACAATCAATTACTCTGAATGAAGCAGCAACAAATACTATGGAATCAATAATTGAGTAATATAATTTAAATAGTGTTCGACAATTAAAATCTTCCCTTCGTGAGTTTTTCTTTCCCTCTCTTTCAGCAGTCATCCCTTATTAGTATCTTTAATTTCGTCATTCTACCAGAGTCTAAGCACCAATGGAGTGCTAGTAAGTACTCTTGTTCGAAAAAACTCAAATATATTTGGCTTTTTTCTTTCTTATTCGTACCTTTGCAAATAATTCAATCAATATGACAAGAGGAGTTGACTTAGAAGATTGCATACAGTGAGCTATGGAGCAGTTTATGCAAGGTTACTCAGCTTACAAACGTATAAGATATGGATGAGAACACAAATAAAGACTTGACACGGGAATTGAAAGATGCTGTCAGCACCATAAAGACAGCCATTCTACAAAGCCAGAGTCGGGCGGCACGGATGATAAGCGGCTCACAGTTGTCGCTGTATTTCGGCGTTGGACTTTATGTCTCGGCCAATTCTCGTGAAGGAACATGGGGAACGGGTGCCATTGATGAGATTAGTGAACAGCTTCATCAGGAACTGCCCGGACTGCGAGGCTTCTCTGCTCAAAGCATTCGTAACATGCGTATGTTTGCTGAATTTTGGCAACCATATTTAATTTGCTCGCCGTCGGCGAGCAAATTGGAATTATCTGACTTGCGATCTGAAATAGAATACGATAGGTTTGCATTGGCAAAATGGTCGCCGTTGGCGAGCGAAATTAACCGCGAAGAGTTTCTTGGCATCAGTTTCTCCCATCACATGGAGATTTTGCATAAGACAAAGGACATTCAGGAAGTGCTGTTTTGCATACATGAGGCGGTGGTTCATCAGTGGGATAAATACACTTTGAGGGATGTGCTAAAGGCAGGAATACCCCAGCCTGGTCATGCTGCTCCAAACAATTTCGTCCAAACAATGCCAACAGCCCGACAAGCCATGAAGGCAATAAGGATGTTCAAGGATGAGTATCTTCTGGATTATATAAATGTGGAAGATATTGATGCTCAAGAAAAGGACGTGGACGAACGGTTGGTGGAACAGCGAATCGTCCATAATATCAAACGGTTTATTATGACGCTTGGGCGTGACTTCACTTTTGTTGGCAATCAGTATCATCTTGAAATCTATGGTGAAGAGATGTGGAGCGACTTGCTTTTCTTCAATCGTGAATTGAATGCCTTGGTCGCTATCGAACTGAAAGTTGGAAAGTTCAAGGCTGCCTATCTTGGTCAACTATATGCTTATTTGCAGGTTCTTGACGATAAGGTTCGCAAGCCGCATGAGAATCCAAGCATCGGCATCGTACTCTGCAAGAGTGCTAATCAGTCATACGCAGAATATGCTGTCCGTGACTATAATAAGCCTATGGGGGTGGCGACCTATAAAACCATGTCTGATATGCCAAAGGCAATGCAACAGACATTACCAGACATTGAAGAACTTAAGAAGCTGATGGAGGACGAGTTATAAGAAATAGCTCACAATGTGGTACTAAAGTATTAAAGAACATGATAATGGAAACAGATAAGAAAGACCGCATACAGCGAGCTGTGGAGCTGTTCATGCAGGGTTATGGATGCTGCCAGAGCGTGGTTTGCGCCTTTGCAGACCTTTATGGATTGGACGAGGAGATGGCTTTCAGAATAGCCGCTGGCTTTGGCGGAGGCGTGGGAAGGATGCGCATGATGTGCGGCACCGTTTCCGCTTTGGTGATTCTCGCTGGCTTGGAACGCGGGCAGACGCGAGGCGAAGACCGCGAGGGGAAGATGGCTTGCTATCAGCTCGTCCGCGAACTCCTCGAGACTTTCAAGCAGAGAAACGGCAGCATCATCTGCGCCGATCTGTTGCAAATGCAGGGCGTTAAGGCAGAGACCAATACGGCTCAGCCCGACGAACGCAATGCCGAATACTATCGTGTCCGTCCCTGTGCCCGTAAGGTCGAGAGCGCGGCGCGAGTCTTTGCAGAGTATCTGAGCAATCAGAATAATCAGAATAATCAGAGTAATCAGAATAATCAGAAGCTATGAAAAAGCATTTTATCACTTTTGCAGTGCTGGCACTTAGTGCCTTAGCCTGCAATGCGCAACAGACAGTTGGCAAACTTATCGAGTATCGTCCGGTCGAGTGTTGGGGCGGGGTGGAATGGATAAGCGCTCAAGATGCCCAAGTCGTTACGGGAAAAGTAGTTGACGGCACAAGGGCGGCTGACGGCGCAAGCTGGTTCGTCAGCAAGCCTCGCAATTCGAAGAAGGTCAAGCAGGCCCGTTGGATAACAACTGCGCTTGGCACTTACGAGCTTTACGTCAATGGAAAACTGGTCGGCAACGAGGTCTTGAAGCCCGGCTTCACGCACTACGAGAAGACGAAATACGCTTTTGCCTACGACATCACAGAGGCTTTCAACAAAGGCGCAGGACAGGAGAACGAGCTGGCCGTGCAGGTAACTCCGGGCTGGTGGGGTGATAAGATTGTCACACCATACAACCACGATGGCATGATTGGCAAGAAGGTCGCCTTCAAAGGCTTGCTTTGCTTGCAATATACAGACGATTCGGTGGAACGCTTTCCCACGAATCAGGAGGACTGGAAAGCTGGTGTGGCAGGCCCCGTAACCCATGCCGCCATCTTCGACGGCGAGGACTATGATGCCCGTCTGCCGCAAGGATGGGAGAGCGTGGCAAGCTTCAAGACGCCGGAAATCAACGAGGAGTTTCCTGGGAAGGTGTTCCCGAACAACGGCGCAGAGATTTATCATCGCCACGACCTCGCGTTGTCTCCCGTCAAGGCCTACACTTGGAAAGGCACGACAGGTGCGACCGACGACCAGTTCGGCAAGGTGAACATCGTCGAGGAGTTCGCTCCGGGTAAACCCATGACGGTTCGTCCGGGCGAGACACTCGTGGTTGATTTCGGTCAGAACGCTTCCGCTGTACCCTCTTTCGAGTTCAAAGCGAAGAAAGGCACCGTGCTGACTTGCCTGCCGAGCGAACTTCTGAACGACGGCAACGGCGCAAAGAAGCGCGGCATGGACGGGCCTGAAGGGAGCAGCCACCGTCTCAACCTCCGCATCCCGGACACAGGAATGCTGCTCCACTACACGTTTGCGGCGAACGATGGCTTCGTCAAGTTCATGCCCCGAAGCACCTTCTTCGGCTATCGCTTCGTGTCGATAACGGCAACAGATGAGGTCACAATCCGCTCTATAAAGTCCATCCCCGTCACTTCCATCTCGAAGGAAATGGAAACGGGATACATCGAGACAGGTAGCGAGGACATCAACAAGCTCATTTCCAACACGGTTTGGGGACAACGCTCGAACTATCTCTCCGTTCCCACCGACTGCCCGCAGCGCAACGAGCGCCTCGGTTGGACTGCCGACACACAGGTCTTCACCGAGACTGGCACCTTCTTTGCCAACACCGACCGCTTCTTCCACAAGTGGATGCGGGACATGAGGGACACGCAATCGCCTACGGGAGCCTTCCCGGGCGTTGCGCCTTTGGCACAATACGGAGCAGGCGACGGCAAGGGCAACGGCGACATGATGCGCCTCGGCTGGGCAGATGCAGGCATCATCGTGCCGTGGACAATCTGGAAACAATTCGGGGATAAAGCCATCGTGGAAGAGAACTGGGAGTCGATGAACCGCTTTATGAATCACATCTACGAAACGAAGTACGAGCATTCTGTAATGACAGGAGAGAACGGCAACTACCAGTGGGCGGACTGGTTGAGCTATGAGCCTTTGGAGAGTTGCAGCGGCAGGAGCCATGAGAACGGTCAGCCAAAGCCAGAGACGCTTGTGTATTGGAACTATCTCAGCGCGTCGTATTGGGCAATAGATGCCGGCATGATGCGCGAAATGGCACAGGCCATCGGTCGGGACGCCTCGGAATACGAGAAAATGCTTGCAGAAGCGAAGGACTATATACGCGAGAAGTTCTTCAATACCGATGGTTCCTTCAAGCTCGACATCCTCAACACGATGCAGACACCAGCGCTCTTCGCCCTCAAGAACAACCTGCTGGAAGGCCAAGCGAAGGCAAACATGATAGCCCGCCTCAAAGAGAACTTCCGCCAGCACGACAACTGCCTCCAGACAGGTTTCCTCGGCACATCCATCCTCATGCAAACACTCACGGACAATGGTATGCAGGACATCGCCTACGAACTCCTCTTCCAGCACAAGAACCCGTCGTGGCTCTACTCCGTCGATAACGGCGCAACCACCATCTGGGAGCGTTGGAACTCGTACACCGTGACCGAGGGCATGGGGCCGCGAGGCATGAACAGCTTCAACCATTATGCTTACGGCTGCGTCTGCCAATGGCTTTGGGAGACAGCTGCCGGCATTGCTGCCGACCCGAAGGAACCCGGTTTCAAGCACATCATCATGAAGCCCGTGCCCGACAAGAGGCTGGGACATCTCAAGGCAGAATACAAGTCGGCAGCCGGCATCATCAAGAGCGCTTGGCAATACAAAGGCGACCAATGGATATGGACCTTCACCATTCCCAAAGGTGCAACAGCAACTGTCAGCCTGCTCGGCGCGACAAGCGCGAAGGAATATAAGGCAGGTACTTATACCATAAAGCAATAAGGATGTCTTTTTACCACGAATTGCACGAATTATACGAATTTATTATTGTCATCAATCAAGGGCGTAGCCAATTCGTGTAATTCGTGCAATTCGTGGTTATATATAATAAGGTATAGATATGCGTCTGCTGCTGTTGCTCTTCTGTCTGTGTTTCGCGACTTCTTTAGCTGCGCAACACTATGACTGGGACGCTTTTGTGGAGGAATACACGAGCGATGTGGAGCGGGCTGAGGAAGAGGACTTGCAGCTGCACTTGCAGGAGCTGAAGGAACTCTCGGAGCATCCGCTGAACATCAACACGGCCTCCATCGAGGACTTGTTGCAACTGCCGTTCCTGTCGGAAGCACAGATTGAACAAATACACGCCTACATCTATCTGCACGGGCAGATGCAGACGCTCGCGGAACTGCGCCTCGTGCCGCTCATTGACGAAGTGACGCGCAGGCGACTTTCGCTCTTTGTCTATGCCGAGCCGGAACAGCAGAATGTCAAGGACAAGCTCTTTGCCCATCTCCGCCAGGACATCTCCACGCGCCTCGATGTGCCGCTCTATTACCGCCTTGGGCAGCAACAGGCGAACGGCTATCGTGGCGATCCGCTCTACCACCGCATCCGCTATCAGACAGGGAACAGCGGGCATTTCAAGGCAGGGCTGCGCATAGAGAAGGATGCCGGAGAACGCTTCTACGACAGCTATGGCGCGTATGCCATGCTTCACGACGTGGGCATCCTCGACAGGGTGGTGGTCGGCGACTATCGCATCGGCTTTGGTGAGGGCCTGGTGATGGGCGGCAGCACCTGGAGCAGCAAGAGTGCGCCGCCACTCAAGACACAGGGCGGCATACGCCCTATGACGGGAATGGACGAGGTGAGCTTCCTGCGGGGCGCAGCCGCGACGCTCGCTCTTGGGAAGCACATTCGCCTGAGTGCCTTTGGCTCTTACCGAAAACGTGATGCAACCTTGACAAAGGACGGCGAGGTGCAGACGTTGCTCACCAGCGGATACCACCGGACAGCGACAGAATGGGAGCGAAAGAGGAATGTAGGCAGCACCGTATTGGGCGGCAACGTGGAGTGGTACAACAAGGGCTTCCACCTTGGAGCAACGGGCTATTGGCAGAAGTTCAGCCGTAACCTCAATCCTGGCACGCAGACCTACCGCGCCATCTATCCGAAAGGAAAAGCTTTCGGCACAGGCGGCATTAACTATGGCTACACGCGCTACCGCTTCTCTTTTGGTGGAGAGACGGCCTACAGCACTGCCGATGGCGGCTGGGCAACCATCAACCGCGCCTCGTGGAGCATCGGGCGGAACTACGTCCTCTCTGCCGTTCAGCGGTTCTATGCCTACCAATACTATTCCTTCTATAGCAGCGCGCTCGCCGAGAACAGCAACGCCCAGAACGAGAGCGGCGTTCTCTTGCATCTGCAAGCAGAACCGTTGGCCGGGTTGCAGCTGACCACCTATGCCGACTTTTTCCACAACCCCTGGCCGCGTTACCGCATGACGCACAGCAGTACGGGGCAGGAGTTCATGTTGCAAGGCGTGTATGCCCTTTCTCGACAGCACACGCTGCTGGTACGTTATCAGTTGAAGCGGAAGGAAAACGGCGACCGCATGGAGCCGCATCATCGCGTCAAGCTGCAATGGACCTTTGAGCCGTCGAAGCGCCTGCGTTTGCAGACAACGGCGTCTTATCACGGTGTACTGGACAGCAAAGGCTTCATGCTGACGCAGAATGTCCGATATGCTATGGGAAAGCCCAACCTGTCCTTCAATGGCCAGCTCGGTTACTTCAATACCGACGACTACCTGAGCCGCATTTATGTCTATCAGCCAGCCCTCTATAGCTCTGTCTCTTCGGCATCGTACTTCGGGCACGGCATGATGGGTGTCCTTACTTGCCGCTGGAAAAGTAAGAACGAAAAGTTGTGGCTTGAGGCACGCTATGGCCTGCTTCGCTACTTCGACCGTGACGAGCAAGGCACAGGGCTACAGCGAATCCTCAGTCCTTGGAAGAATGATTTGTCGTTCCAGTTGAGGTTGAAGATTTAAACATCCAGTACAACCCTATCACAACGAAGGGAACAGACAACAACTGCCCCATATTAAAGAGCATGCCGTCCTCGAAGGCTTCCTGGTTCTCCTTCGTGTATTCGATAAAGATGCGGCTCAGGAAGATGAGGAAGAGGCAGAGGCCGAAGAAGAAGCCGGTGCCGACCTTCTGCGGGTAGCGGCGATAGAAGAACCAGTGGATGCCGAAGAAGATGGCGTAGCAAAGTGCTTCGTAGAGCTGTCCGGGATGGCGCGGCAGCATATCAACGCGCTCGAAGATGAACGCCCAAGGCACGTCGGTCTGCTTTCCTATTATCTCGCTGTTCATCAAGTTGCCCAGCCTTATGGCGCAGGCACAGATGGGTGTGACGATGGCCACGTTGTCGAGGACGTGCAGAAACTTGAGGCCGACATGCTTGGCATAGAGCCAGAGGGCAATCATCAGGCCAAGCGTACCGCCGTGGCTGGCAAGTCCTTCGTAGCCGGTAAACTTCCATCCCTGCCCCGGCACATTGCGCATGGGCAGCACCATCTCAAGGGGATGCGACAGGTAATAGCCCGGCTCGTAGAACAGGCAATGCCCCAATCGTGCCCCGATGAGGATGCCGAGGAAGCAGTACATGAACATTGGCTCGAACTTTTCCTCGCTTATCTTCTGCTGCCTATAGAGCCTGTGCATGAGCAGATACACTGCCACAAGGCCAATCGCCCAGCACAGCGAATACCAACGTATCGCGAAGAAGCCCAAATCCAGGGCAACGATGTCAGGGTTCCAAGTTATGAAAAGTTCATGGTTCATAATTCATAGTTCATAGTTAAAGGCACTCCCCCAGGGGGGAGCGGGCTTCTACACGTTGAAGCGGAAATGCATGATGTCGCCGTCCTGCACCACATAGTCCTTGCCTTCGACGCTCATCTTGCCGGCTTCACGCACGGCAGCTTCGCTACCATATTTAATATAGTCGTCGTACTTGATGACCTCGGCGCGGATGAAGCCCTTTTCGAAGTCCGTGTGGATGACACCGGCACACTGCGGCGCCTTCCAGCCACGGCGGAACGTCCAGGCTTTCACCTCCATCTCGCCTGCCGTGATGAAGGTTTGGAGCGTGAGCAGGTGGTAGATGGCTTTGATGAGGCGGTTGCAGCCGCTCTCCGTCAAACCGAGGTCTTCGAGGAACATCTGCTTCTCCTCGTAAGTTTCGAGTTCTGCAATGTCTGCTTCTGTCTGTGCCGATATAATCAGCATCTCGGCATCTTCACCTTCGATGGCTTTGGCAACGGCTTCCGTGTAGGCGTTGCCAGTGGCTGCCGAAGCGTCATCGACGTTGCAGACATAGAGCACGGGCTTGGTTGTCAACAGGAAGAGGCCGGCGGCAGCTGTGAGCTCATCCTCTGTCTCGAAGGAGACGCTTCGAGCACTCTGGCCCTTGTTGAGGGCATCTTGGTAGCGGAGCAGTACGTCAAGCTCCACCTTTGCCTGCTTGTCGCCGCCCACACGGGCCTGCTTCTCCACCTTCTTGATGCGGTTCTCGATGGTCTCGAGATCCTTTATTTGCAGCTCAGCGTCGATGATTTCCTTGTCGCGGACAGGATTGACGCTGCCATCGACATGCACGATGCCGTCGTTGTCGAAGCACCGCAGCACATGTATGATGGCGTCGCACTCGCGGATGTTGGCGAGGAACTGGTTGCCCAAGCCCTCGCCCTTGCTTGCGCCTTTCACGAGGCCTGCAATATCGACAATGTCGCACACAGCAGGCACGATGCGGCCTGGGTGGACGAGTTCGGCAAGCTTGGTTAGTCGCTCGTCAGGGACAGTCACCTGTCCGAGCTGGGCATCAATGGTGCAAAAGGGGAAGTTTGCTGCCTGCGCCTTCGCGCTCGACAGACAGTTGAAGAGGGTTGACTTGCCCACGTTGGGCAGTCCTACTATGCCGGCTTTCATTTCGTGGTTTGTATAATTAGAAGTCTTTGTAATCGTCGTTCTTCGCTTCCTGTATCGCCACGCATTCCATTTCGATGAGCCAGGTGGGGCGGCACACGGGGGCAAGGGTGAAGACGGTGGGGATGTTCGGGAATTTCTCGGCGAACATGCGGCTGACGTTCTCGTAGTCTGCCGTGTCGCGCAGATAGACGATGAGCTGCGCCGCGTTGTCCATCGTCATGCCAGCCTCTTCGAGCAGCTTCTCCACGTTCTCCCACATGCGGCGTGTCTGCATGACGACATCGCCTTGGTGCATCACCTCTCCCTTGTTGTTGATGCTGGCGGTTCCTGAGATGATGGCGTGGTTACGGTCGCCAAAGCGTAGGAGCGTCCCTCTCTCGAAGGTGACGCCGTAGTCGCTGGTGCGGTTTAGGTGCGACGTGGCATAGAGGTAGCGCTGCTGCTCCGGCTTGAATCCCTTGAGGGCATAGCATCCCAGCTGTATCAGCGCCTTTGGGTCGGAAGGGTTTCCGCCGATGCCTGTCGAGGCGATGTAGTGCGTCTCCGGCACGAGTCCGTGCTGTGCGAAGTTCTCCCAGCGTGCCACGACGAGACCCTTGTATTGCGTATCGACGTCGCGGACGAAGAACCATGTGCGGATACAGTTGTCCTCGAGCGTCATGTCGTACGTTTCGAGGAGCTGTTCGTAGTCCACGAGCAATTGTTCCGTTTGTCCGTAGCTGCTCCCTTCGCTTGTCGTCATGCCCATCGTCCACAGGTGTTCGTAGCCGTTGTGGCGCACGAGGGTGGAGTGCAGGCTGTCGGCAGAGGGAATGACTTCCGTGCCGCGCTGCAGGTAAATCCATAGCGCGAGCTTGCTGCCGTCGAGCGGTGGCTGCTGGATATACGAGACGGTGCAGGTGTCGTCCTCTCCCATAAGCGGCCGTTGGTTGGTGGCATCGGAGAGGAAGTAGCGCTTGAAGACAGGTTTGGCTTCAGCCATCTCCTCTGCTGCAAACAGATGTGCTTCAGCCTGGCGGATGCGGCGGAACTGTTCTTGGAAGGTTTCGCTGCGCGGCTCGACGTGGAGCATGGCGTGCCACTCCGCCGTTTTTCCCTCCGGGGCGAACGTTGTCAGCTCGATGGTAGCACCGAGTTCTTTCAGGTATGTTTTGTTAAAATGCATGGTGCGTTTTGTGATATTGGGTGCAAAGGTACGGCTTTTAATTCAGAATTCAAAATTCAAAATTCAAAATTATTGTGATTATCTGCCGCC
>JAFXZK010000136.1 GCA_017541265.1 Bacteroidaceae bacterium
GTTTTTTTGAGTTCGAATTTGTGCCCACACAGATTTTTGGGGTTTGTAAGGCTCATGTGAGATGGATACGTTGTCGTAGATTTGGCTGGCCTCAGTCGTGGGCTCGGAGCATTGCTCGATGTGTATGGGTTCATCCTGCAGGTTCTTGGCTTCGGACGTGACGGATTTCTGCGTGAGCATGATGTCAAGTATCTGCGACCATGTCTTGTTGATGCCTTTCTGGCAGAGCTGGTATCGGATGCTCGTCACCACCCAGTAGGCAAGGATGCCGAGATGCAGGTGGGCAAGGCAGGCTACGTCGCTCTTATGATATATGGGACGCAGGTCAAGGTCGGTCTTCATGCAGCGGAATGAGGATTCCACCTCCTTCAGGATGTTGTAGATTTTCCAAACGTTTACTCCATCCTTGCTGTCTTTGTCATCGAGGTTGGTCTGCAGGAAGTACACGCCAGCCTTCTCGTTGAAGTCATAGCCTTCCTTGAGCGTGCATTCGAGTGATGTCACTGTGCAGTCTTCTTCGGTATAGGCGTAATCATAATGTGATGACACGCTTGGATACTTCTGCCTTGCACGTCCGAGACGCTCCATGACCTTGTCTGTCTTCTTCGTGCCGTGTTTCTTGGTGAGCGATGCCTTTATCTTCTCTATCTCAGCCATGAAGCGCTTGGTGAACTGGTCGTACATTCCGTTCTCCTTTGCCGCCTTGGCCTCGGAGCGTACCCACTAATATGTGTCCGTGGCTGATGCCGGGAGATTGCCTTCCTTGTCAGCCTCGTGGGACACCTTGACACGCTGTATTTCAAGTGTCTGCCCACGGTTGTCCTTAAGTTGCTGCCTCTCTTCGCCTTCGATGGTGTCATAGGCCTTGCTGCTGGAGCGGGATACGCAGAGGTACTTGTAGCCCTTCTTCTTGAGCATGGCGAGATTGTCCTCCGTGGAGATGCCCGCGTCCATAACGACAATGGGGCTTACGCCCAGTGACTTCATCTGCTCATCCAGTGAGCCGATGATCTTCTGCAAGCTGTCCGTATCCGTCATGCGTCCGTCAAAGAGCTGGTAGTGCTTTGGGAAGCCATGGCTGTTGACCACAAGTGCCAGCACGATGAGCTTGCAGTCGTGGCGCTTCTCCTTCGAGCGTCCGTAGTCCCATACCTTGCTGTCGTCGTAGCACCCCTCTGCGTATGTGTTGGTCAGGTCGTAGAGGATGAGGTTGTCATCGTAGGCGAAGAGTTCCTTTGTCCATGATGAGAGGTGAGACATGAGTTCCCTACGCACATCGTACAGCCGGATGGCACTCTTGTAGAGCTTGTCCTTCGTCACCTTATCCATATCGTAGCCCGTGAGGCGGCAGATGTCGGAATTGTTCTTGATCCATTTCGCTGTAGCCTGCTCTGAAGCGGGATGCGTGGCGCGGATGGCAATCTGCGTGACGGCAAGAGCGGTCTGTTCTTCGGTGAAGCCCTGTCTCTGCAGGAACTCGCTGATGCGGAGCTTCTTTATCGTCTCGCAGCACAAGTGCTCTGCTCCTATCTCCCTTACATCCGTATGCCTGAGGGTGGAAATCCTGGCAATGAAACGGCGTTCATGCTGCTGGCGCAGGTTCTCTATCGAGTGCTCGCTCTTGGCAGCACTGCCGGGCAGGTCTATGAGCTGCTAGGCAATGAGCTGGGAGTATAGCTCGTCAGCAAGCGTCAGTACCTTTTCCGCATACAGTTCCCTATCAAACATCGAGTCAGGTGTTCCCTTTGATTTCTCGGTCACAATCCTGGCCACGGCATTGATGTCCTCCTGAGTGAAACCGTCAAGACGGCCTACGTTGATCAGGTCACGACGGCAGATGACTCCTGCAAAATCTCTGTAGGAGTCGCACAGACGCCAGTACGCATAGCGCACGCCCTGCTTGCCACGTCGGTATGTCGGATGTAGGTACATTGAGGGTGCAAAAAATGAAAATGTGCCCACACAGAGCAGTTTCAGGACTGATAACCCTCGATTTGACCTGAAAACGTGCCGAAACAGATGGTTTTCAGAGCAAAATCATAGAATTTTAACACAACTTTAACATTTGAGGGGAATTCCCCTTGCAATGTGGGTTAAAGCTTTTCATTGCAAGTACACGTTCAGACGGATAGAACTGTGATGCCACACTTACCGTAAAGAGTACATGGAATACACTGTTCAGGTAAGGTATCGTATAACAAACCATCGCCAGAATGAGTGTTGTGACAAGAAGTGCAAGACTCTCATGAAGCAGATGGAGAACATGGTCTGCCACACTGTTGAACATGAACGGAATGGTCATCAATGCGGCACAGGCTACTGCATAGTTATGGTCAGTCTCGAAGCAGCACCAGTTCAGGAATATGAGCACAGCGGATAATGCCATACAGTATAAATTCCGTGCATTGAAGCTCGTCACGGTCTTGCAATAGAATCGCTTCATGAATCCGTATTCCTTCTTGTAAAGGCAGAAGAACAATCCCAGGAGAAGGAAGGGAAAAAGGAATTTGATTATGGAAAGAGTTAATTAAAACTTTCCCAATCAGTTGTACTATACACTCTTTGGATTAGGCTTTCTCCCTCTCTTCTTAGGCTCTGCCTTAGGCAATGTTAGCAGTCCAAGTTTCTGGATGATATCCGTGGCAGATGGCGCAATCTTGATAA
>JAFXZK010000137.1 GCA_017541265.1 Bacteroidaceae bacterium
GAAGAATGAAGAATTATTGTTTTTTAGTTTTTTTCTTAACTCTTAACTCTTAATTCTTAATTTCTTTGTATATTTGTGCTGCAAAAACACAAAACGAGCAATGAAAGACGTAGGTTCAAATAATGGTGAGATGATGCGCAGGGGCAGGGTGGAAGTCGTGTGCGGCTCGATGTTCTCGGGCAAGACTGAGGAGCTTATCCGTCGCCTCCGCCGTGCACAGTTCGCAAAGCAGAAGGTGGAGATCTTCAAGCCGTCCATTGATGTCCGCTACAGCGAGGAAGAGGTGGTGAGCCATGAGGGCAACAGCATCCTCTCCACGCCAGTCGACTCCTCCGCCAGCATCCTGCTCATGGGGCAGGAGAGTGATGTGGTGGGCATCGACGAGGCACAGTTCTTCGACGAGCATATCGTGGAGGTGTGCAACGAGTTGGCTTCCCGTGGCATCCGTGTCATCGTCGCAGGTCTCGACCTCGACTTCAAGGGACAGCCCTTCGGCCCAATGCCCCAGCTCTGCGCCATAGCCGACGAGGTGACAAAGGTGCACGCCATCTGCGTGCGCTGCGGCGCCCTGGCATACGTCAGCCACCGCATCGTGGCGGGCGACAAGCAAGTGATGCTCGGCGAGAAGCAGGAGTACGAACCGCTCTGCAGAGAATGCTACGCTAAAGCAATTCATAATTCATAATTCATAATCAGGCTGCGCCCTGCGGTTATGAGCGATTAGTGAAGATAGAGTATTTGCCACTGCCATTAATTATGAATTATGAGTTAAGAATTATGAATTAAAAGAACGAAGTTATGTTAGAACGTGAGATTACCTTCGACCGCGTCGTGCGGTGGCTCATCGCAGGCCTTGTTGCGACGGCATGTGTCTGGCTCATCAACCGCCTGTCCAGCGTCCTGCTGCCATTCTTCATAGCATGGATACTGGCATACATGATTTATCCCTTTGTCCTGTTCCTGCAGCACAAGTGCCGCCTGCGCTACCGTGTCGTCAGTATCACGGTGGCGCTGCTTGTTGTCCTCGCCGCTCTTGCGCTGGCAGTCTTCCTTGTCGTGCCGCCCGTCATCGAGGAGAGCATTCGCATGGCAGGGCTTCTGTCGGTCTATTTCCAGGACACCCTCGCGTCTTCCGACTTGCTGGCAAACGTGCAGAAGATGCTTCAGAGCTATGCCAACGACGACTCCCTGATGAGTCTCTTGCAGCACAGCAGTGTCGTGGATGTTGCGGAGAACCTTGTGCTGAAGGCGTGGGAGTTCCTTTCCGGCACCCTCAACTTCGCCCTCGGTCTGTTGGGCAGCCTTGTCGTGGTGCTCTATCTTTTCTTCATCCTGATGGACTACGAGAAGATTTCAGACGGGTGGATTCTGCTTCTTCCTGAAAGCAAGCGCGAGTTCACGGGCATGGTGGTGCAGGATGTCAAGAACGGCATGAACGCCTATTTCCGTGGACAGTCGCTCATCGCCCTGCTGGTCGGCATCCTCTTCAGCATCGGTTTCCTCATCATCGACTTCCCGATGGCGATAGGTCTGGGACTCTTCATCGGTCTGCTCAACCTCATCCCCTACCTGCAGCTTGTGGGCTTCATCCCCACCATCATACTGGCGCTGGTGAAGGCGGCCGACACAGGGCAGAGTTTCTGGATTATCATTCTTTGCGCCCTTGCCGTCTTCGCTGTCGTTCAGGCAATACAGGATGTCGTTCTCACGCCCCGAATTATGGGGCACGTCATGGGGCTGAACCCTGCCATCATCCTGCTGAGCCTCTCCGTTTGGGGCAGCCTGCTCGGCATTATCGGGCTTATCATTGCCCTGCCGCTTACGACGCTTCTCATTTCCTATTACAGGCGCTTCATTCTCAAGGAAATAGACAAGGCAAAATAAGAGCGTGGACTTATCGGCATAAGTACACGTTCTTACGGGCATAAGTCCACGTTCTTATGGACATAAGTCCGTGTACTTATGTGCATAGGTTCGTGTCCTTACAAATGGTTCGCCAGCGTGGACTTTTCCGGACCGAATAGACATTTGGGCTTCAAAATGAGCTGCCAAAGAACAAAAAAGCGGCAGAAACGAATAATTTTTCACTTTTCACTTTTCACTTTACACTTTTTGTTGTACCTTTGCACCCGCAATTGAGGAAATTGCATTCAGGTTGACTCGCTAGCTCAGTTGGTAGAGCATCGCCCTTTTAAGGCGGGGGTCCTGGGTTCGAACCCCAGGCGGGTTACCAGAAAAGGGGACGCCAGCAATTGTTGACATCCCCTTTTCCGTTTGTTATGAAGTCTTATTCTATGTCGATATAGGAGTTGGGATAGTTGTCGCGTGAGATTTCGGGTACAATCATGCTATCACCGAGACCGCTTACACCTGCGATGCGTACCTTGTAGAAATTGTTCCTTCCTATTGCATAGCTCATGGGTCCCATCGGGTCTGCCATGTTTACGCGGTGCCTGATCCAATAGGTGTAGTAGGTCTCATATACGCCCTGATTGAATTTGCACTTCTTGATGCCAAAGGTCTTTAGCTGTTTGTCCGTATATTCTGCCAATTCGTCGAGCGCCATGCCACTTGCCTTATTGATGGCCTGTATGGAGCCGTAGAAATTGTATTTGTAGAGATAGACGGCATCGCCCCAGTACTCTGGACGGGCTTCTCTCACCAGCCTGAAGTTGTTTGTGTCGTAAAGCCAAACGGCGACGGGACTCACGGCTGCTTTGAACACGATGCCCGCAGAATAGCCGTTCTTCTGGCTCGTCTTGAACGAGGTGTTTTCCAGAATGTAGGCATAACCGTATGTGCCAACCGGCGGCATAGCGGCAAAGTTATCGGTGTTGAAGTCGCCGTACCATGAAGCATATACGTCGCCGAGGTCTGCGATGGTGGATTCGTCGGATTTCTTTTCGTAGAAGTGAGGATCCACGATGTACTGTCCGTTGTTGTCCTCGTACTCTCTGAAATGTTCTGGCATCTTGAATCCTGGCTTTTCGGTGAGTTCCTCCATTCTATCCGTGTGCTGGAAGAGGTAGAAGCATTTGTTCAGGTTAACCAGCTTGTAGTTGGTAATTTTTACGTCAGCATACTTCTCCCCTTGAGAATCTTTCAACTCGAAGTATGGCACTTTGATACCGATTTGCAGCTTTGCCAATACACGCTCCAAGTCTATCTGCACATAGCAGTTCTTGCCGTCCCATGGTGTCAGGTCGGTTGCCAGCAGTGAGTTCGCGTGATTGGTCATTATCGCTCCCTTTTCGGGAATGTAGGGTTCGATGCCCGTGGGGTAGCTTTCGCGGTCTATCAAATCGAGAAGATCCTCTTCGGTCTCAATCCTGTCAGGTGTCTTGTAGTAGTTTGCAATGGCAAAGATATCGTACAACCCCACCTTTATCCTCATGGAACGGATAATATATGTGATGTCGTATGCCGGGTCGTAAACATCATCTGAAGGAGTTGGGTTGTCGAAGGTCGCTTTTGTGACGTATTCCTTTGTCTCCGCATCAAAGAGGTATAGCTCGAAACGGCTTACGAGGTATTCGTTCTGGAAGAACTGGTCCTCTCCTCTGTCCCTGGCAGGCACCTTCAGCTTCATGACGAGGCGGGTATAGCCTGCCTCCACCTGTTCTTCGCTGCCAGCCAGAGGGCGCAGCACGTTGTCGAAGGTGGTATAGCTGGCAAGAGGCGAATCCGTCATGATAGCTCGAACCAATCCGTCCCTATCCACAACGTATGTGCGGGGGATGCCTGATTTGGCGAACTTGTAGTAGAGCGAGTGGTTCGTGTCGGTGTAGATAGGCATGGACAGTCCTGCTTGGCTCCAGTAAGCCTTTGCGACATCGAGATTTTGGCTTCGCGGCACATTCAGAACTTGTATTTCGTCCTTGTAGGTGTCGTAAATCTGCTGCAGCACCGGAAGTTCTTTCTGGCAGTCGGGACATGTGGTGTCGAAGAAGTTCAGCAGATAGACCTTCCCTTGCAAGGACGACGATGTAAGCTCATTGCCGTTTGCATCGGAGAGTGTGAACTCGGGAACCTGTTGACCCACCTTCACTATCTCTCGCCCTTCGGCAGTCGGCCCTCCCTCCTCCTGCCGGCAAGCCGCCAGCAGGACAAGGGCAAAGACTGCGAACAGCAGTGCAATGTATGAATAACGCCGTGACTTCAAAACCTTATAGCTTTAGATGGTTATCTGCATTAGCCCTAATTTTCCAGGGGTTGACCTCCAAGTTTATGAGAGCGTCAAGGTCTGAAGATAGGAAGAACACAACGGTATAGAAGTCCTGCCTGTCAAGATATTCCTGCACAGTAAGCTTCCTGCCCAGATTCGTGTAAAGATTGCCCATCAAGCCGACAGACTTCGGTAACGACACGTTAAACACCTCTTGGCCTGTTTCCTTTTTGTTGAGGATAATTCGGCAGTCGGTATTCTCCATCAGCCTCAATGTGGACATGCTGAAGCTGACACAATTCAATGTGCCGATTCTTTCGTCGTCGATGGCGACTGCATTCTTCTCAAAAGCCTCGTAAGTCATCAGGAAGTTGGATGTGAGGTTGTTGCGGGCATCCATTGTCGTGTTGGCCGACTCCAACTTCATATCGAAGTCTGCCGGATTGATAGTCACGCTCGGACTTGGCGGCACAATGATGCACGACAGTTGGTTCGTGTTCTTCATCATATCAACATCATGCGTTGAATACGCGGAAGAATAGTGAACGGTGGGCAGATAGCCGTAGAACATGTTTGGCAGCTGGGTTGCACTGCTTGTCGTCTGGTTGGCAAGTGAAACGCGAAACTTATCCATCGTCTCCATGTCTCCAGATACGGCATACTCGTTGTTCACGATGCCGCCCCAGACCATGAACTGGTAGTCGCCTTCCGCAAGCCCATCCACTCTGACGCGATAGTTCTTGGCATCCAACTCCGCCTTGTTCACATTAAAGCGTTTGATGAAGTTGCCTGCTGCGTCATAGACGTATATGGAGACTTCCTTCACATGTTTTGGCGCTGCATCCACATCAAGGATGTTGTATGTGTAGTGCAGATTCAGCCAAAACCCGTAGGGGCAATCTTCATTTTCGTCTTTTACCCACGAACACGAGGTAAGCAACAGGATGAAGAATATGGATAATGTCTGTTTCAAAGTACAATGTCAATTTGTTCTCTAATAATCCAAGGCTTAACTTTCAAATCTACCTGAAGGCTGGCTTCGCCCTCGTCGGGGATGTCGGGATCCACGTTGATTGTTCCATCGTTTCCATCTCCGAGGTCGGACACACCGGTTACATACAGGCGATAGAGGTTGTTGCGTACGACGGCAAATTCCATCACGCCCATTTCCGTAGGCCTGTTGTTGTCCTCATGGCGAATCCAATACTTATAGTAGCAGCGGTAGCCTGCATCTGTTTTCTCGAATTTGCGGTCCTGGAACTCGCCAGAGGCACCTGTGGTACTGATGTATGCCTGCAGGGCTTCTGGGGAGGCAAAGAACTTGTGGTCGTAGAAGTGCAGCACCTCAGGATACTCTGCCTTGTCAGTGATGAGTTCCAGAGCGCCAGCGGCGTTGAGCCGGAAAACATTGTTGTATGGCTCCATTGTTGCCCTGAACACGACACCTGTGGAGTAGCCGTTCTTCTGTGCGGGTTGGAGCATACAGTTCTCCAGACAGTATGTTGTCTTATAGTCTGCATTGGTTGCTGTGGGTGCAGGGGTTATAGCAGGAGCAATTGCTGCCCATTGCGCACTGTTGGGATTGGCAATGTCGCCGTAGAAGTGCTCATAGTACTTGTCCTGATTGGTGAAACCGGTGGCATCGACCTTCTTGCTGAAGAAGTAGGGGTCGATGACATAGCCGTCCACATCAGCCACCTTGTCAAAGTTTGTGCTGATGCTCCATTCGGGCTCGTTCAGTGATGTGAGCACGGCGGTGTGGCGGAAGGAGTAGTACGACTTGGCCATATTTACAATATAGTAGTCGTCGAGCTTGATGGTGGCATATTGTACGCCTTTATCGTTGCTCAAGGGGTATTCGTTATACTTCTTGGCGACATCTATTCGGGCAAGCACGCGCTCCAGTGTGATGGTGACGAGGTTGGCCTCGCCTGTGCCCTCGTCTTTAATGGTTGTCTCCAGATTAGCCGAGGCGCGATTAGACATGACAACACCTGTCGAGATGTCCTCGATACATGCCTTCGTGTATGTATCGACGTCAATGTCGGCCAGGAAGTCGCTTTCCTTTTCCCTTGAAATCACACGGTCGCTGTTGGCAACAACAAAGATGTCATATGTTCCCTGTGGGACTTTCACCTTGTCAGCTTCGTAGATGAAGTTGTAGTTGGCGTCGCTGCCCTTGAGTGTGATGTTACTCAGCGTAAATGTTTTCACGAAGAGCTTGCTGGCGGTGTCATAGAGATAGACTCTGGCTTTGTTCACCTGCCATTCGTTCGGCGAGCCTTGCGTATAGAGGTAGCTGTCCTCGGGGCTTCTGGTTGTTGAGGATTGGTTGCTTTGCAGGCGGAACGTCACATTCCCGGCGGATTCTGTTTCAATGCTTTTACCGGAATCTGTGAATGTCTTATACTGAAATAGGTTGACACATTTAGGAACAATAAATGTATTAACTTATGAAGTTCAAGAAAGTATCAATTAAGAAACGAGAAGAGATTATTGCCGAGTATTTAAGCGGTGACATGAGCTATCGTGAGCTTGGC
>JAFXZK010000138.1 GCA_017541265.1 Bacteroidaceae bacterium
CTTGTTACATGGCAATTACATGTTAAAAGAAAACACGTTCCGCGACTACAATCGCGCCTTGGTGCTAAAGCATCCACGAATTGCCATCAATGACCCACGAATTACCATTAATAATTATATGATAATTACATGGCTTGTTACATGGCAATTACATGTTAAAAGAAAACACGAATTGCCATTAATGGCCCACGAATTATCATGAATAATAATATGTGCAATTCGCATAGACTGTTTTTTGTCAAAAAAAGAAACTATGTCAGGAAAAAGTCGTACCTTTGCCATCAAAATAGTACAAATACCTATCTGAAGTTATGAAACATCTTTTTACTTTCAAGAGCCTAGTATCCCTTCGGCTGGCCGGAGTGCTTCTGGCGCTGACAACCGCAATGGCTGTCGAGGCTGCAACGATTGGCCTCACAGTGAACGCCGACCGCCGGCAGACCATCACAGGCTTTGGTGCCGCCTGCTGCGACGGCGCTATGTGTCCCTACGGCACAGACACCGCGCCCGTGAGACTGCTCTATGGCCCTACGTCGAAGATCGGACTGAACATCATGCGCATGGAAATCTCGCCTAACTTCATAGGCGACATCATCGTCCCGGAATGGGGCAACTACGACTCGCCCTACGACTGGAAAGGCTCCCTGCCGTCGGCCAAAATTGTCAAGCAGCGCGGAGGCATCGTCTTCGGCACGCCCTGGTCGCCTCCAGGAGAGTACAAGACCAACGGCTCGGCACAGGGGGGCAATTCCGAGGATCAGGGCAATCAGAGGGGCAAGCTGCGCGAGGACTGCTACGACAAGTTCTTCCCCTGGCTCAACACGTTCCTGGCTTATATGAAGTCGAACGGGGTCAAGGTGGATGCCGTGTCCATCCAGAACGAGCCTGACTGGTGGGTGAGCTACTCCGGCTGCCTCTATGACCCGCAGGATTTGGTGAAGCTCGTCAAGAACCACGCCTACCAGCTCGACCGCGAGACATACCCGGGCGTGAAGCTCATCAGCGGCGAGAGCTTGGGCTTCACGCAGAACTATACCGACCCGCTGATGAATGATGCCACCTGCCGTGAGCAGATTGATATCGTTGCCGGCCACCTCTACGGACATGCGCCGCTGGAGTATATGAAGAAGTCGGCTGTGCTGGCCGAGAGGTACGGCAAGGAGGTGTGGATGACGGAACATTCCTCGACCGACAACATCGACCACCTGCCCAATTGGCACGAACAGTTGATTTTCGCCGAGGAGCTGAACGAGTGTATGCTGGCAGGCTGCACGGGCTACATCTACTGGTACATGCGCGCCCACTGGGCCTTTGTAAGCACTGGCGAGAGCAAATATGGCGATGCCAACAAGACGAAGAACAGACTGCTGCCGCGTGCCTACGTCATGAGCCACTTCTCCAAGCACGTCACCGGCTCCACACGCCTGACAACCTCGCGAGACAAGACCTCGGGCGAGGGAGCGGCACTTGAATACTCGGCCTACATCAAGGGAGACTCGCTTATCGTTATGGCCATCGACACCACCAAGACTGCACACGACCTGAAAATCACGTTGCCCTATCTCGTAACGAGCGGCACGCACCTGTTATCGACAGGCAACGAGACGGAGAACCTGTGCCAGGAAACGCCCATTGCCATCGAAGAGCCGACGAAGGAAGTTACCGTCGGGATGCCAGCCCGCAGCCTGAACACCTATATCTTCATCATAGACCAGGACGGCACATCCATCGGGGAAGTAAAGGAAAAGGTCGCAGCAGGCAGCCCTGCCTATTACGACCTGCAGGGACGACGACTGGATAAGCCTCATGGCTTCTGCATAGAAAGGCACACCGACGGCACGTCCAAGAAAGTGTACGTCGAATAAGTGCTTTTATCCTTTTTCTTTTTGTATTTCTCTCACTTATTCGTACCTTTGCAGTCGTAAATGGAGATACAGAAGCTGCTTGGTGTCTTTGCCAGGCATCCGGGCGTGAAAGCCCTTGCGAAGGAGTTGCAAAAAGACTCCAACAAAACGATACAACTTTCTGGATTACAGGGAAGTTGCACTCCTCTTGTATTCGCTTCGCTACAGCCCCTCTCTTCTCCATTCATTTTCATTCTCGACGACGAAGAAGAGGCCGGGTATTTCTATCACGACCTCACACGTCTGCTCGGTGATGAGCAGGTGCTCTTCTTCCCAAGCTCATACAAGCGTGCCATCAGGTTCGGGCAGCGCAACTCTGGTCAGGAGATTTTGAGGACGGAAGTGCTGAGCCGTTTGGGCACTCCCCAAAAGGGGGAGGACAAAGACTCCCTCCCCTTAAGGGACGGACGGGGTGGGGCTTTCATTGTCACTTATCCCGAAGCTCTTTGCGAACTGGTGGTGACCAAGCAGAAGCTCAGCGAACAGACCTTGAGCCTGAGTGTCGGAGAGCACGTCGACATCATGTTCGTGCAGGAGACTCTGCTCAGTTTCGGCTTCAACAAGACGGATTACGTCTATGAGCCAGGGCAGTTCGCTGTGCGCGGCAGCATCATCGATGTCTATTCCTACTCGCACGAGCTGCCTTACCGCATCGACTTCTTTGGCGACGAGGTGGACAGCATCCGCACTTTTGAGGTACACACACAGCTCAGCCGCGACAGGCAGCAAAACATCACGCTAATAGCTCTTCCCCTTTCCCCTTCCCAAAAGGGACGGGGAGATAAGCCTCTCCCTTTAGGGGAAGGTTCTTCCCTTTGGTCAGGCGCAGGCGGAGGAGAGGAGGTTTCGTCCTTCCTGAAGTTCCTGCCGGAAGATGCAATCCTTGTTACGAAAGACCTGCTCTTCCTCTGCGAAAGTGTGGAGCGGACTTATAATGAGGGTTTCAGCCGTTCGGCTGTCATAGAGCAGAGGGAAGCCCCCTCCCCGCTCCCCCTTTTGGGGAGTGCTTCATTGTCGTCTGAAGCGCTTTTGGTCAATCCCGAAGATTTTAAACGGCAAATCCTCGACTTTAAGCGTATTGAGTTGAAGACACTCCCCCAAAGGGGGAGCTGGGAGGGGGCTTCTATTCAATTCGGGACTCACCCGCAGCCTGTCTTCCACAAGAACTTCGACCTCCTCATCGACGCCTTCAAGAAGTTGCAGGACGCCGGCACAAACATTTATATATTGGCCGACAGCGCGAAGCAGACCGACCGCCTTGAGAGCATCTTCAGCGACAAAGAGACAAGCATACGCTTTACGCCCGTTGACCACGCGCTACACGAAGGCTTCATCGACGACGACCTCCATGTTGCCATCTTCACCGACCATCAAATCTTCGACCGCTACCATCGCTACAGCCTTCGAAGTGACAAGGCGACAGGAGGCAAAGTGGCATTAACATTGAAGGAACTGCAGCAGTTCGAGATAGGCGACTATGTGGTGCATATCGACTACGGCGTAGGGCGTTTCGGCGGCTTGGTGAGGATTCCGATTCAGAACAATCAGAATAATCAGAGTAATCCGAATACTCCGAACTATCAGGAGGTCATCAAGATAATCTACTCTGGCGACGATACCGTATATGTCTCTATTCATTCCCTGCACAAGGTTTCCAAGTATAAAGGCAAAGAGGGTGAGCCTCCGCGCATCAGCAAACTTGGTACGGGGGCTTGGGAGCGCATGAAGGAACGCACGAAGAAGAAGATAAAGGACATTGCCCGCGACCTTATCCTGCTTTACAGCCGCCGCCGCGAAGAGAAAGGCTTTGCCTTCAGCGGCGACAGCTTCATGCAGCACGAGTTGGAAGCAAGTTTCCTCTATGAAGACACGCCCGACCAACTCAAAGCGACACATGATGTCAAGGCGGACATGGAGCGGCAGCGCCCGATGGACCGTCTCGTCTGCGGCGACGTGGGCTTCGGCAAGACGGAAGTAGCCGTCCGCGCCGCCTTCAAGGCTTGTGCCGACAACAAGCAAGTGGCAGTACTCGTGCCGACAACCGTTCTTGCCTACCAGCACTACCATACCTTCATGGAACGCCTGAAGGACTTTCCCGTCAAGATAGAATACCTGACTCGCGCACGTACGCCACAGCAGACGAAAGAGATACTCGAAGGACTGAAGAACGGCTCGGTCAACATCATCATCGGCACACACAAGCTCATCGGCAAGAGCGTACAGTTCAAGGACTTGGGATTGCTCATCATCGACGAAGAGCAGAAGTTCGGCGTCTCGACGAAAGAGAAGCTCCGCCAGCTGAAGGTGAATGTCGATACCCTCACCCTGACGGCAACGCCCATACCGCGAACCTTGCAGTTCTCCCTGATGGGAGCAAGGGACTTGAGCGTCATCCAGACGCCGCCGCCTAATCGTTATCCCATACAGACGCAGCTCTGCCAGTTCAATGCTGAAGTGATTGCCGAAGCCATCAACTTTGAGATGAGCCGTAGCGGGCAGGTTTTCTTCGTCAACAACCGCATCAGCCAGCTGCCCGAACTTGCCGAAGTTGTGCGTAAGCATGTGCCTGATGCCCGTGTTGCCGTGGCTCACGGACAGATGCCGCCCGAGGAACTGGAGAAGATAATGGTCGATTTCATGAACTACGACTACGATGTTCTTGTCTCTACCACCATCATCGAGAGCGGTCTCGACATACCTAACGCCAACACTATCATCATCAACGGCGCACACAACTTCGGCCTGTCCGACCTCCACCAGATGCGGGGCAGGGTAGGGCGTTCCAACAAGAAGGCATTCTGCTACCTGCTTTCGCCGCCGCTCTCCGCACTCAACATCGATGCACGCCGCCGCTTGCAAGCTATCGAGAACTTCAGCGACCTGGGCAGCGGCATACATATCGCTATGCAAGACCTCGACATTCGTGGTGCCGGCAATCTGCTCGGAGCAGAGCAGAGCGGCTTTATTGCCGACCTCGGCTACGAGACGTATCAGAAGATTTTGTCACAAGCTGTCACGGAGCTTCGCAATGACGAGTTCCCGGAACTCAATACCGAGGAAGAAAAGGCAAACGGTAAATCGTCTGCCGAGGAGGAAATGGTAAATAGCAAATGGGTAGATGACTGCCAGCTTGACAGCAACCTGCCGATGTACTTCAGCGAGGACTATGTGCCGACTTCGAGCGAAAGGATGCTGCTTTACCGCGAACTTGACGGAATGGAGCGCGACGAGGATGTGGAGCGGTTTAGGCAAAGGCTCATCGACCGCTTCGGCCCGCCGCCGCAGGAAGCAGAAGACTTGCTGAAGGTTGTCACGCTTCGCAGGCTTGGCAAGCATTTCGGCTGTGAGCGCATCGTCCTGAAGAATGGACATGCAAGGCTCTTCTTCGGTCCTGCCGACGACAGTCCTTTCTACGATGGACGCATCTTCGGACACGTTCTTGACTTTGCCACCGCAAACGCCTACCGCTGCCACTTCAAGGAAGACGCCAAAGGCAAAAGCCTTCTTATTGACGACGTTGGCACCATCGCAGAAGCAGTGGATATCCTGAAACAGATTAAGAATTATGAATTGTGAATTGTGAATTATGTTAAAGCATCTTACAATCAATAATTATGTCCTCATTGAGGCGCTCGATATTGACCTGCAAGCGGGCTTCTCCGTTATGACGGGCGAGACGGGCGCGGGCAAGTCCATCATCCTCGGTGCGCTTGGCTTGCTGATGGGACAGAGAGCCGACACCGGAAGCATCATGCCCGGTGCTGCCAAGTGTACCGTAGAAGGCATCTTCGGCATCGAAGGCTACGACTTGCAGGCGCTCTTCGAGGAGAATGAGCTTGACTACGAGCCGACGGAGTGCATCCTTCGTAGAGAGGTTGCAGCAAACGGCAAGAGCCGCGCCTTTGTGAACGACAGCCCCGTCAGTGTTGCTGTGCTTCGACAGATTGCCCTGCGCCTACTCGATATCCACTCGCAACACAGCAACCTCTTGCTCGAGAATCCTGCTTTTCAGTTAAGCATTGTCGATATTGTTGCAGGGCATCAGGATTTGCTTGAACAATATAAGGAATGTTTTGCGCGAATCGTCGAGGCGAAGCGACAGCTGAAGGAGCTTGAGGAGAGCTTGGCAAAGCGGCAGAGCGACGAGGACTACCTGCGCTTCCAGCTCGACCAGCTCGATGAGTTCAAGCCACAGGCAGGCGAGGACGAGGAGCTGAAGCAGCTGCAGAGTGCGCTGTCTCATGCCGAAGACATAAAGGTCGCCTTGTCAACCATCGATGCTTTGCTCAATGGCAACGACAGCGAGGGTGGGGTAGGAGCCATTGATGCCTTGCGTCGTTCAAGCCAGACGATGCAACAGATAAGCAAAGTTTTCCCTGCCATCGAGGACTACATGAATCGCCTCGAAAGCGTCGTCATCGAGGTTAAGGACATTGCTGCCGACATTAACGCGCTTGCTGAAGACATAGAGTACAACCCATCTCGCCTCCAGCAGGTTACGGAAAGACTTGACAATCTCTTTGCCTTCGAGCAGAAGCATCACCTCTCTTCGTCCGAGGAGCTTCTTGCCTTGGCGGAGGACATCCGCACGCAGCTTGATTCCCTGACCTCTTCCGAAGACGACATCCAGGCATTGCGGCAGCAGATTGCCAAAGACACAGAGCAGGCAAATAAGCTTGCGGCAAAGCTTTCTTCCGGTCGCACAAAGGCGGCGAAGCAAGTGGAGAAGCTTGTTTGCGAGGCAATTGTGGCGATGGATATGCCTGCCGCAAGGTTCTCTGTCAACGTGGAAAAGCACGCAGAACTGTTGCCCACGGGCATGGACGACGTCAGTTTCCTCTTCTCTGCCAATAAGAGCATGGCGGCAAGACCGCTGGCCGATATTGCAAGCGGCGGTGAGATGTCAAGAGTGATGCTTGCTCTAAAGGCTCTGACAAGCAAGCAGACGCATCTGCCGACGATTATCTTCGATGAGATAGACACAGGCGTGAGCGGCAGGGTGGCAAGCTCTATGGCACAGATTATGTCGCAGATGAGCAGCGGCGCTGGTCAGCAAGTCCTTGCCATCACGCATCTGCCGCAGATTGCCGCAAAGGGCGACACCCATTACTTCGTCTATAAGGAGGAGGAAGATGGGCGCACCTTGACGCATATCAGAAAGCTTGATGAGGACGGACGCGTCACGGAACTTGCCCATCTGCTCAGCGGCACGACCGTCACTGAAGCAGCAAAGGAGAACGCAAGGCAACTGTTAAGTGAAAAGGTGAAGAATGAAGCGTGAAGAATTTGCTACCGCTCTCGATAAAGTCCGTGCGTTTATAGAATGTGAGGCTTTGCTTCCTCCTCCCTCCGAAGAGAGAGGGGAGTGTCTGTTTGTTGCCATTAGCGGCGGGGCGGACTCAACGGCTTTGCTGCTCATTATGAAAGAGCTGGGCTACAAAGTGCAGGCACTCCACTGCAACTTCCATCTGCGAGGCGAGGAGTCCGACCGCGACCAAGCTTTCGTGGAGGGGCTTTGCAGAAAGCATGATGTGCCTTTGTCCGTGCGCCACTTCCAGACGGAAGAATATGCGAAACGACACGGCATCAGCATCGAGATGGCAGCAAGGGAACTGCGGTACCAATGGTTCCTTGAAGAAATTGAAAAATTGAAAAAGTTAAAAATTGAAGGCGTTTCACCTTTTCACCCTTTCATCTTTTCACCTTTTATCGCTGTTGCCCATCATCGTGACGACCAAGCAGAGACGCTATTACTCAACTTGCTGCGAGGCACAGGTCTGCGCGGTTTGGCAGGCATGCAGCCGAGGCACGACAGCATCATCCGTCCGTTGCTTTGTTTGAGCCGCGACGAGATTCTCGCTTACCTCGAAAGCAAGGGGCAGACATACGTCACGGACAGCTCCAACGCCGAGCGTATCGCTCTTCGTAACAAACTTCGTCTCGATGTAATGCCCTTGCTGCGAGACATCAGCTCTGCCGTCGATGAGCATCTCTGCCTTGCTGCCGACAACATCCGCCACAGCCTGCCATATTATATAAAAGGTATAGAGACGGCAGTCAAAGAGCTTGGCATCACAGCAGACGCCTTCCCTTTGTCCGCCCTTTCATCCCGCACCTTACTACATGAATGGCTTGCCGGCAACGGCTTCAATAGAACGCAGGAAGGGGAAATGCTTCAGGCAAAAAGGTGTGAAGTCGGCAAGATGTGGTACTCCACCACACATACCGTTCTTCGCGACAGAGAAGCATTACTTCTAATCCTCCTTAAGGCGGATGAAGGGTCTATGCCTTTACTCAGGCAGGAGATAGTTTCTTGTATTGGCGAGACCGGTCCTGGTATTGCCTACTTCGATGCAGACCTCTTGACAGCCCCCATCAAGGTGCGCCCTGTCCGCGAGGGCGATGCCTTTGTTCCTTTTGGCATGAAAGGAAGAAAATTGGTGAGCAATTACCTTACCGATAAAAAAGTCAACCGATTGCAAAAGGCAAAGCAGTTCGTCGCTACCTGCGGGAACGACATCATCTGGCTTATCGGCCATCGTAGCGACAACCGTTATAGGGTCACGGACGCGACCCGTCGCATCCTCAAACTAACCGTGGCTAATTGCCAAACTAGGCGTGTCTAATTGCCTAATTAGGCGTGTCTAATTGCCCAATTAGGCGTGGCTAATTGATAAAGTAAACGTGCCAAGTTGATTAACTTGACACGTTAAGCTGTGTGATTTCGCCAGAGAAGTTTCCTTACCAGATGTCTTCCGGACGTTCCGGGTTGTCATAGACTTCCTTGGGACAGAGTTCCATGTAGTCCATGTAAAACTCCATTTCTTCGGAGTCCAATACAGACTTCACCTTCATGTAATAGGTCTTGTCGGGGTCCATTGTCTGGCGTACGATAATGTATCGTAGGTTAGTGCTGCGGTTACGCTCAATGTCGGAGGTGCTGCCATTTGCCGTAACACTCTTTGCTCCCTTCATGACGCCGTTGTTGCGCAATCGCTTGTCAACCTCGATATTATAGTCTTCGTCTTGTCCGTCTGCTTCCCATCCGACGTTCATGTCTTTGATGTTTCGCATCAGGTTTACAGGAATACCTGCAGCAGGAAGGCGTGCTCGGTCGTCTCCGAAGTAGAACTGCTGGATGCCTCGGTCGCCATTTGGCAAGACATCATAGCGAAGTTCGTAGGTGCCGCGTCGAGGCACGGGCGGGAGCTTGAAGGTAATCTCGTAGCGCTTCTTTGCCTTCATCTCGTCGCTATGAAGGTTGCACCAGTTGTAGCCGTATGCATTGAGGTAGATGAAGATGGTCTGGTCGTTCATCCACATGTTGTCGAAGTATTTGTAGATGACGTCGGCAGGGATATATACGTCTTGGTTCTTCTCGTCGCTTGAGCGTTTCAGTCGGATGTCGTTGCTCATGGCCTCGGGGAAAAGCGTCATTCCGTCGAAGCGTAGCCTCTGCCTTGCGAAGTTGTCGCGTGTGGCGTCATTGTAGGAGAGTGGTGCATCAATGGGATAGATGCAGCAGTTGATGATGTCATTCAGTATGGCCTTGTCGGGGTCTCTGTCCACGAAACATCCCACCTTGTCTGCGTCGCACGACAGTTCGTGATAGACGCTGGTCCTGTCCGTATCGAGGTTGGGGAAACGGTTCAGGTAGATGCCGTTTGACTCGGCGCTTTCATAGATTTTAAGGAGTCGGCGCTTGCCCATTGTGGTATAGACTTCATACATGGGAATCGTGTAGGTGTAGGGTTTTGTGGGATTATAGCCGAATTCGTTCACATGGAAGACAAGACGGTCAGCCGGTGCACGGAAAGGAAGGATGTGGTAGGTTGTCCACTGATAGAGCAGGTTTGTCTCTTGGTCATAGTTCTCGTCTGTCGTGAAGACATCGTCTCTTGAGTATTGGTCGTGAGATACAATCCATTGCACGAGTTGGGGCAGCAGTGTAGCAGAGGGTGCTTTGGGGTCAAGTCCCTGTGAGCGCCAGAACTCGTCCGTCTCTGCAAAGATGGTGAAGCCATAGAGTCTGTGCTTGGGTGTCCAGTTGTCACCATTGGGGAAGTGTCCGTCAATAAACATGTGGACATTTTCTGGGATTTCGTTTCGCAAATAGCGGTTCTCATAGACTTCATCCCTAATCTTCGAGAGCGTGTCCAACAGTCCGCAAGCCTGAACCGCTTTTGCCATGACGAGGAAGCCTTCCCTTTGCTGGTCAAGTATTTCCTGCAGGTACATGGTGGCTGTAACGTCCTTTGGCGCGATGACGGACTCAACCTGATGAATGACTCCGTTGGTTGCAAGTATGTCGCGTTCCTTAATGTTGACACGGCAGGAGTTATTGATGAAGATGGTGTCAATTCCCGTGTGGCGGACAGACAGCTTGCGGTCGTTCATGTTGTTGAGCGGAAATTCCGTGCCATCCTCATTCGGGAAGTCGCTTGTCCGGAAGGCCTCTTCATGGTCACCAGAGTCTATGACGGAGTTATAGACAATCACCTTGCGGATGGAGTCAAGCTTGTGTTCGCTGTAGAAAGCATCCCACGAGGGACCGCTCATCAGCGAAGGATCTTCTTCGTAAACCTCCTGCAAGTATGTTGCAATAGCCTCGTTCGTAGGAGCAAAAACGGTGAAGTGTCCACGTGCTGACAACAGCTGTCCCACAGTACTCTTGCTCTTAAACGATATTGGAGTTATGTTCAAAAGTTGGACGTATTCGGAATAGGCGTCGTGCTTCTCCAAGTAACTCATTACACAGTCGGAAGTGAAGACATATCGTGCGGATGTGTCAATCTGTTCGGTGCAACTGCCGAGACAGCAAAGCAAAAAGAAGATTAGTGGATAGATTTTGTGTGTTATACCTCTCATGGCGGGTTGTTATTAGTTTCGAGTGCAAAAATACAAAATAAATATGAATAATGAATAATGAATAATGAATAATTTTGTACCTTTGCACACGAAATTCACACATTGTGCATAGAAAACTACATATATAGGTATGCAAAGCATCAGAAATATAGCCATTATTGCGCACGTTGACCACGGCAAGACGACACTCGTGGACAAAATGCTTTTGGCGGGGAACCTCTTCCGCGAAAACCAGCAGACAGGTGAACTTATGCTCGACAACAACGAACTGGAAAGAGAGCGCGGTATCACCATCCTCTCGAAGAACGTCAGCATCAACTACAAAGGCACGAAGATAAACATCATCGACACACCGGGTCACAGCGACTTCGGCGGCGAGGTGGAGCGCGTGCTCAACATGGCCGACGGCTGCCTGCTCCTTGTCGATGCCTTCGAGGGACCGATGCCGCAGACGCGATTCGTGCTGCAAAAGGCGCTGCAGATTGGCTTGAAGCCCGTCGTTGTCATCAATAAGGTGGATAAGCCCAACTGCCGTCCGGAGGAGGTCTATGAGATGGTGTTCGACCTGATGTGCGACCTCGACGCGACAGAAGAGCAGCTCGACTTCCCTGTTATCTATGGCTCCGCAAAGCAGGGCTGGATGGCAGAGGACTGGCAGACACCTACATCGGACATCACCTATCTGCTTGACTGCATCCTGAAATACATTCCTGAACCCGAAATGCTGGAAGGCACGCCGCAGATGCTCATCACCAGCCTCGACTACAGCAACTATACCGGTCGCATCGCCGTAGGGCGTGTGCATCGTGGCACGCTGAAAGAGGGCATGAACATCACCATTGCCCATCGGGGCGGCAACATGGAAAAGACGAAAATCAAGGAGCTGCACACCTTCACGGGCATGGGGCGGCAGAAGACCTCCGAGGTCAGCTCGGGCGACATCTGCGCTATCGTCGGGCTGGAACGCTTCGAGATAGGCGACACCATTTGCGACTTCGAGAACCCCGAACCGCTGCCCCCCATCAGCATCGACGAGCCGACAATGTCCATGCTCTTCACCATCAACGACTCGCCCTTCTTCGGCAAAGAAGGCAAGTACTGCACAAGCCGCCACATCGGGGAACGCCTGGAGCGCGAGCTTGAAAAGAACCTCGCCCTGCGCGTAGAAGTGCCGGAGGGTTACACCGACCGCTGGATTGTGTCGGGTAGGGGAGTGCTGCACCTCTCTGTCCTCATCGAGACGATGCGTCGCGAAGGGTACGAGCTGCAAGTGGGACAGCCGCAAGTCATCTATAAGAACATCGATGGCGTGAAGTGCGAACCTATCGAGGAAATGACCATCAACGTGCCGGAGGAGTTCGCCTCGAAGATGATAGACATGGTGACGCGCCGCAAGGGCGAGATGACAAGCATGGAGAGTCAGGGCGAGAGGGTCAACATCGAATTCCTCATTCCCAGCCGTGGCATCATCGGACTGCGTACCAACATGTTGACAGCAAGCCAAGGAGAGGCTATCATCGCGCACCGTTTCAAGGAATATCAGCCTTATAAAGGCGACATCAACCGTCGTGTCAACGGCTCTCTGATTGCCCTCGAGAGCGGCAACGCCTATGCCTATGCCATCGACCACCTGCAGGACAGAGGCCGCTTCTTCATCGAGCCTCAAGACCAAGTCTATGCAGGGCAGGTTGTGGGCGAACACGTCCATGAGAACGACATCGTCATCAACGTCTGCAAGGCCAAGCAGTTGACCAACGTCCGCGCCAGCGGAACGGACGAGAAGGCACACATCATCCCTGCCACCATCTTCTCCCTCGAAGAAGCCCTCGAATACATCAAGGCCGACGAGTATGTGGAGGTCACGCCCAAGAGCATGAGGATGCGCAAGGTCATCCTTGACCACTTGGAGAGGAAGAGGGCGAATAAAGAGTAAGAAATGAAAGAATGAAGAAATGAAAGAATGAAAGAGGAAAGGAAACAATGTATGATAATGATGAAACGATTGTTTTATAACTTTGCGGCCTTTGCCCTTTTTCATTTTTTCATTTTTTCATTCTCTCATTGTTCTGCGCTCTTTGCGCAGGCTTCTTGGGTCGCTTATGACGCCCTTGGCCGTGCTTTGCCTTCTGCCGAGGAGTGTCCGCTGAAGACCGACAAGCCGCGAACTGTCGGCATCTTCTACATCACATGGCACACGCCAGACCATCACGACGGACAGTCCTACACCTACGACGTGACGAAGCGCATCGAGGCCGATTCGCTCTGCACGCGAGGCAATCCCGACTTCCCATACGCCACCTATCATTGGGGCGAGCCGGAATACGGCTACTTCCTTAGCCAAGACCATTACGTATGCTTCCACGACCTCTCGATGCTGGCAGATGCGGGTGTCGATGTCCTCATCATGGACGTCACGAACGCAGTATGCTATTGGGACGAGTGGGAAGTGCTTTTCCAAACAATGCAGGAAATGAAAGCCCTTGGAAACAAGGTGCCGAAGTTCTGCTTTTGGGCATTCAACGGCAACGTCATCGACGTGGTGCAGAGCCTCTACGAACGCTTTTACAAAACGCCGCGTTACCAGGATTGCTGGTTTTATTGGGAGGGAAAACCATTGCTTCTTTACAATGCAACGCCCAGCGTCGATGCCAATCCCAACGGCGGACAGAAAGGCAAGACGGATTACAGCGACGAGGTGAAGCAGTTCTTCACTTTGAGGAACATGTGGTGGGGCTACAACTCTTGGGCAGGCGCACCATACGTCGGGGGCGAGGACAAGTGGAGCTTTGGCTATGAGCTGAACGACCCGAAGGTGGCAGCTCTCTCTCCTGAAGCACTTTGTTCCAAGCATCAGGGAAGAATGGAGGAGATGGCTGTCACGCCTGCACAGCACCCCATCAGCATCACCGGCAAGAGCTGGCGCAAGGAAACTTTGCAGCCAGACCTCGACGGAAAGGACATGCCGAGTCGCGCCTTCGTGCCGTGGCTTAATGAAGAACGCGAAAATCCGACGCAGTACGGCATCTACTTCCAAGACCGTTGGGACGAGGCTCTGCAAGTTGACCCCGACTTCATCTATCTTAACGACTGGAACGAATGGACGGCGGGCAAGTACCGCAACGGCAAAGACCCGTCGGGGCAGGCGGACATGCACATCGACTTCCTCGGCAGGAAGGACAATCCTTTCTACTTCGTTGACCAGTACAACGCCGAGTTCAACCGTACCATCGCTCCCATGAAGGGCGGATGGACGGACAACTACTACATGCAGATGGTGCAGAACATCCGCCGCTACAAAGGCGTTGCGCCTGTGCCTGTCCATCACGGCTATCAGCACATCACGCTCGACGGCAAGCTTGACGAATGGCAGCCCGACAGCTGTTTCCTCGACACGCGTGGCGACGTCATCCATCGCGACCACGACGGCTACGGCGACCATCACTATACCGACACGACAGGCCGCAACGACATCGTGCGCTGCCTCGTCGCCGTTGACAAGAAGAACATCTACTTTGCAGCAGAGACAGCCGACCCGCTTACGCCCAGCACAGACCCGAATTGGATGCTGCTCTACATCGACACAGACGAGGACGGGGCGTACAAATACTTAATTCAAAATTCTTCGCAAAGTTCAGGCGCAGGCGGAACAAAACTCATAAATTCAAAAGGCGAGAGCTTCGACATAAGAAGGGCTGTCGGAGAGAAGAGCCTCGAAATAGCCATTCCTCGCAAACTGCTCGGAAAGACCGGCAAACACTTTAGCCTTCGCTTCAAGTGGGCAGACAATCCCAGCGACCCAAGCGACATCATCAGCATCTCGACCACAGGCGACACCGCCCCCAACCGCCGCTTCGCATACCAATTCGTCTGGGAGTATTAAGCAACTACATGTGCCTAATTGGGCAACTACATGTGCCTAATTGAGCAACTAGACGGGGCTATTTGAGCAACTAGACGGGGATGTTTTTACCATTCGTCGACCTTTTGTTCCTGTCGGAACGTGTCGAGTTGCTTCTGCAAACGAGTTAGGTGCTTGGCATATTTCTTCTCATTGATGACGTTTTTAAGCTCGTTCGGGTCTTTCTGCAGGTCGTAAAGCTCGTCATAGGAGTAGGACTCCTTGGGGTTGTAGAAATGCAGGAGCTTGTACCTTCCGTCGCTCACACCGTCGTGGCGCATCACATTGTGCTCTGCGGGGCAGTCATAATAGTGATAGTAAAGGTATTTGCGCCATCCCTTGGGAGCCTTGCCCTTGTGGGACATGATGGGTAGCAACGAGGTTCCCACCATCTGCTGGGGCTTCTCGGCATCTGCAATGTCGAGGAACGTGGGGGCAAAGTCGATGTTCTGCACAAGGGCGTTGCTCTTCTCGCCGCCCTTCATGCCAGGGGCGCAGACGAGTAGGGGAGTGCGGAACGACTCTTCGTACATGAAGCGTTTGTCGAACCATCCGTGCTCACCCATGTAGAATCCCTGGTCGCTTGTATAGACAACCATTGTATTATCCATCAGATTGTTAGCCTCAAGATAATCAAGTAATCGTCCAACCTGTTCGTCGATGCTGTGAATCACTCTCATGTAGTCGCGAATGTAGCGCTGGTACTTCCATTTTAGCAGGTCGTCGCCCTGAAGGTTTTGCGCCAGCATTGCCTCGTTTCTGGGGTTATAGACGGACTCCCATTTCTCCCTTTGTTCGGGCGACATGCGCGAGAGCTGGTATCGGAAGCCGTCGCCGTTGCGTTCGTGCGTATAGCCCATACCCGGCTTTATCTGCGTGACCTTCAGGTCGTAGCACATCTCCATGTCCTTTGCGATGCTCATCTGCTGCTCGTGGGCGGCACGGCCCCTGGTTGAATAGTCATCGTAGAAGGTCTCGGGCAAGGGGAACTCCACGTCCTCATAGAGGTCGAGCATGTCGAGGGGCGGCATCCAGTTGCGGTGGGGGGCTTTGTGGTGGACGAAGAGTGCAAAGGGTTTCTCCCTGTCGCGTTCCTCGAGGAACTGGATGGCGTGGTCGGTGATGAGGTTCGTGGCATATCCCTTCTCAACGACATACTTGCCGTCCGTCTCTTTCGAGCGGAAGCGCGGGTCGTAGTAGTCACCCTGACCCGGGACGATATGATAGCTGTCGAAGCCTTTCGGTTCGCAAAGCATGTGCCACTTTCCAATCATACACGTCTGATAGCCAGCCATTTGAAGGTATTCGCTGACGAATGGAGCGTTCTCGTCGATAGGGCAGTCAAGCGTCCGCTGACCGCTCTGATGACTATACATGCCAGTCATCAGGCAAGCACGGCTTGGGGTGCTGAGCGAGTTCTCGACGTATGCCCTTTGGAAGAGCATTCCGCGCTCGGCAAGACGGTCGAGGTTGGGCGTCGGCGCTTGCTTGGAGAGTTGATGACCGTAGGCGCTGATGGCCTGATAAGAGTGGTCGTCGCTCATGATATAGACGATGTTCCAGCGCTGGGCTTGAGCTGAAGTAACGGCGCAGCCGCTTAAAAGATAGAAAGGAAGTTTATTCATGGTTCATTCGTTCTTGTGCTATTGCTATTTCTTGCATGATGCGTGTGACGTATGGTATAACGATATTACATTCGCTCTTGTTCTCGATGAGATTGAGGAACTCCTGGAACTCGTAGCTGAGGCGGTGCTTTCCGCTCTCGCTCTTGTAAGTGAGTGGTTCTTTTCCGTTTAGGTGTAGGGTGAAAGAGTCAAGGATGCTCACCGAGCCCTGCACCTCGATGTATCCGTCCTCGCCTTGGATGCAGCCGTAAGAGAGGCCGTTGCTGTCCTTTGAGGCGCTTAGGACGGCAAGGGAAGTGGGGTAGTGGCAGAGCAGGGTGCCGCTCGTGTCGATGCCGTTAAAGCCTCGGTTGCAGTCGTAGCGGATGGTGCGAGGAGGGCCGAAGAGCGCAATCGTGAAGCACAGGTTATAGACATTCAGGTCGGCAAGCGTGCCGCCGGCCATTGCGGGGTCGAAGACAGGCGTCAGCTCACCTTTGAGATAACGGTCGAAACGGCTGCTGCGCTGGGCATAGTTGGCGTGAATCATCCTCACCTTTCCAATTTGCGGCAAGACTTCCTGAAGCTTGCGGAAGAGCGGCATATATAATAAGGAGAAGGCAGGCAGGCAATAGACACAGCGCTGCAAGGCAAGGTCTATCATTTCTTCCGTCTGAACGCGATTCACGGCAATGGGTTTCTCCACAATTATATTCTTTCCGGCCATCATTGCCTGCACAGCATATTCGTGATGAACATGGTTGGCATTTGCGATATACACGAAATCAGCCTCGGCTTCCTCGAGCATCCGTCCGTAATCGGTATAGACGAAACCTGTGGGAGCATAAGCCTGGCAAAGGTCGATGGCATGTTCAACGCTGTGCTCACGAGCATATATGCCTGTCACTTCAATCTTGCCGGCAAAGTCCTCATGCAGCATCCGCATGACCACCTCGGCAATCTTTCCTGTTCCTACAATTGATATCTTCATATAATATAAGGGTAGTCTGTGATTTATAATTAAACATAATCGCCGTTAGAACTTTTGTAGGTAAAAGTCTTTTGTCAGCTCTTGGTATTCTTTGCAGCGGCTTCCGTCTTCGTTCATGAGGCAAAGGGATTGGGTAATGGATGAAGAGGCATATACATCATTCGTGAATGTCAACAAGGCTCTTCGGGGCGGTTTCTTGGCTGTGGTATGGACGTGGCAGCGACGCTGGAGATACAGACCTTCTGCAAGTCCAATCCCGACAAGCTCCTGAACATGTTCTAGTGGAATGATAACCGAGAATGTGCCTTTGTCGTTAAGCAGCGAGGCAGCTTTCCTGATGAGTAAGGGAAACGGCAGGCTCCTGTTGTTTCGAGCCAGAGCACGCCCTTTGTCGTCCGGCAGCGTGTCTTCCGTAAAGAATGGCGGATTGCAGAGGATTGCATCGAAAAGTGTTTCGGGTTGAAACGTAAGGACGTCCTGCAACTTGCAGCTGACGCGCTCACTGAAAGGGCTTGCGGCAATGTTCTCCCGTGCTTGCCCCACCGCCGCTGCATCGATATCAATGCCAAGCACTTGGGCTTCCGGATTCCTCTGTGCAGCCATCAAGGCAATCAGCCCTGTGCCTGTCCCGATGTCGAGGATGCTTTTGCCCTCGACGCATCCCCATGCGCCCAGCAGAACGCCGTCCGTGCCTACTTTCATGGCACAGCGGTCGTGGCGGATGCAGAATTGCTTGAAGCGGAAATTGTCGTTCGACATTTGGGATGACGGATGAGGGATTAGAGTTTCGGGATTAGAGGTCTTTTCTTCTTTCTTCTGCAAAAATACAATAAATAATTGTATATGCGCACGAAGTTTGGCTTTTTTTTTGTACTTTTGCCGCGCTTTAATTATTGACTGAAGTTTCGGAAGTAAAAATGTTTGAAAACAACAAGAAGACCTATTCATTTGTGGCTGAGGTTTCGGGCGAGACGGACAAGCTGATTCATGCGAACTATGGCGGCGAAATGCCTGTCATAACGCTTCGCGATAATATCTTTTTCCCGGGTACCGTTTCCCCTATTACCGTTGGCCGCAAGTACAGCATAAAGACTTTGCGCAAGCTGGAGCGCACCGACGGAATGGTAGCTTTGCTGACGCAAAAGACGCCGGAGGTGGACATGCCACAGACCGAAGACCTCTACCCCATCGGCGTTGCCGCCAAGCTCGTCCATTCCCTGCAGATGCCGGACGGCTCTTACAATGCGCTCTTCCAGGCATTCAACCGCATACAGATACAGGAACTCCGTCAGGTGGGCGGCAGCTACGAAGGCATCGTCACCACTATGACCGACCTCATGCCCGGGCGTTTGGAGCAGACCGAGTACAAAGCCATGCTGGCTATGCTCAAGGAACGCACAAGCAGGCTCATGAACATTCTGGACGACTATCCCGAAGAGCTGACGCAATACGTCAACAACATGGAGCCATCTACCTTCATGCTCAACACGATATGCAGTTACCTGCCGCTCACCATCGAGCAGAAGTACGAGCTTCTCTCCAGCCCCACGGAACTCCAGCGCTTGCAGCAAGCCATCCAGTTTGCCAACAACATCATCGAGCTGATGCAGCTCAAGCGCAAGATAGAGAACAAGACGCGCAGCGACCTCGACCAGCAGCAGCGCGAGTACTTCCTGCGCCAGCAGGTGCAGAACATCCAGAGCGAGCTGGGCGACAAGGATGAGTCGAGCGTAAGGCAGGAGGATGTCAACAACCTGAAGAGCAAGGCCGCGAAAAAGCACTGGAGCAAGCAGACGGCGGAAGTCTTTGACAAAGAGCTTGGGAAGTTGAGCCGCATCAACGTCCAGTCGCCCGACTATAATGTGCAACTGCAGTTCCTCCAGACCGTTGTGGAGCTGCCTTGGGACGAATGCACCAAGGACAACACCGACATTGCGAGGGCGGAAAGGAAGCTCAACCGCAACCACTACGGCATGGAGAAGGTCAAGGAGCGCATCCTTGAGCACCTTGCCGTGCTGAAGATGCGGAAGGACAGGCAAAGCCCCATCATCTGCCTCTACGGTCCTCCGGGAGTGGGCAAGACAAGCCTTGGCAAGAGCATCGCCGAAGCTCTCGGCAGAAAGTATGTGCGCGTCAGCTTGGGCGGCGTGCACGACGAGAGCGAGATACGCGGCCACCGGCGCACCTATATCGGCGCCATGCCCGGACGCATCATCCAGGGGATGCAGAAGGCAGGCAGCTCCAATCCCGTCTTCATCCTCGACGAGATAGACAAGCTCTCGCTCGGCTCCGTCCACGGCGACCCCTCGTCGGCTCTTCTCGAGGTGCTTGACCCCGAGCAGAACGTCGCCTTCCACGACAACTACGTCGACCTCGACTACGACCTCAGCAAAGTCATGTTCATCGCTACGGCCAACGACACGGGCAGCATCCCGCGTCCCCTACTCGACCGCATGGAACTCATCGAGGTTGATGGCTACATCACCGAAGAGAAGATAGAGATAGCCAAGCGGCACCTCGTCCCCAAGAACCGCGAGAAGAACGGGCTGAAGGAGCACACAGCTCTCCGCGTAGCGAAGCCTGCACTGGAGTTCATCATTGAGCGCTACACCCGCGAGAGCGGCGTGCGCGGCCTCGAGAAGCAGATAGACAAGCTCTTCCGCCGTGTAGCTCTCCGCATGGCAAAGGGTGAACTGGAGCACGACCACAGCATCTCCGCAGAAGAGGCAGAGGAACTCTTGGGCAAACCCATCTACAGCCGCGACTCTTATCAGGGCAACGACTATGCCGGTGTCGTGACAGGCTTGGCATGGACGAGCGTCGGCGGCGAAATCCTCTTCATCGAGACAAGCTTGAGCAAGGGCAAGGGCAGCAAGCTGACCCTGACCGGCAACCTCGGCGACATAATGAAGGAGAGCGCACAGCTTGCCCTCGAGTACATCCGCGCCCATGCCGACCGTCTCGGAATCGACAGCCGCATCTTCGAGAACTATAACCTGCACGTCCATGTTCCTGAGGGCGCAGTGCCGAAGGACGGGCCGAGTGCCGGCATCGCGATGGCGACAAGCATCGCCTCCGCCCTGACGCAAAGGAAAGTCCGTTCCGGCCTTGCCATGACGGGTGAGATAACACTTCGCGGCAAGGTGCTCCCCGTGGGCGGCATCCGCGAGAAGATACTTGCAGCCAAACGCGCCGGCATCAAGGACATCATGCTCTGCCGGGAGAACAAGAAGGACATCGACGAGATACCGGAGCAATACCTGCGCGGCCTCACCTTCCACTACGTCGCCGACATACACGAAGTGCTCGGCTTCGCCCTGCTCGACGAGAAAGTGAAGAACCCCATCGTCTTTACATTCGACGCGACGACGGCGGCATAAACGGCGACGGCGGCAGGGACGACGTAAAACAGAAAGTGAACAAAAAAAATGTGCTCCTTTTTTGGCAGTTTCGGGAAAAAGTTGTACCTTTGCCGCGCTTTTGAGCCGTGTGATGGCGAATTAAGCACAAAAACTTAATTTATAGTAACACAAAAACAAACAAAACAATGAAAAGTATTGACGTAAAAGGTACAGCCCGCACCGTGACGGGCAAGAAGTCTTCTCGCGACATCCGCAAGGCTGGCGCAGTGCCCTGCAACCTCTATGGCGAAGCTAAGGGCGAAAACGGTCTGCCCGTTGCACAGAGCTTCACTGCAACTCAGGAAGAACTCCGCAAGCTGATTTATTCTCCCGACATCTACAGCGTAAACCTCAACATCGACGGCAAGGAGTGCAAGGCCATCATGAAGGAACTGCAGTTCCACCCCGTTACCGACCGTCTGCTCCACGTTGACTTCTACGAAATCACCGAGACAAAGCCCATCGTTATGGAAGTGCCCATCAAGCTGAACGGCTTGGCAGAAGGTGTGAAGGCCGGTGGTAAGCTCGCTGCAAGCGTGCGCAAGCTCAAGGTTCGTGCTCCCTACACAGCCATTCCCGAGCGTCTCGAAATCGACGTGACAAACCTCGGCCTCGGCAAGACCATCAAGGTGGCTGAACTCAGCTTCGAGGGTCTCGAAATCGTGACCAGCCCCAGCGTTGTTGTTTGCCAGGTTAAGATGACCAGAAGCGCCATGAGTGCAGCGGCCAAGGAAGGTGAATAATGAAGTACCTGATTGTAGGTCTGGGTAACATCGGCCCCGAGTACGATGGCACCCGCCACAATATCGGATTCAGAGTATTGGACGCCCTCGCCAAGGCGTCCAATACTGCTTTTGAGGACCGTCGGTACGGCTTCGTAGCCCACATGCGCGTGAAGAACGCCGAGCTGGTGCTGCTCAAGCCCTCCACCTACATGAATCTCTCCGGCAATGCCGTCCGCTACTGGCTGCTGAAAGAGAACATTCCCGTTGAGAACATGCTGGTGGTTGTGGACGACTTGAGCCTGCCCATCGGCACGATACGCATCCGTCAAGGCGGCAGCGACGGCGGTCACAACGGCCTCAAGCACATCGCCCAGATGCTTGGCGGACAGGGCTACAACCGCCTCCGCTTCGGCATCGGGAACGACTTCCCGCGAGGCGCACAGGTTGATTTCGTACTCAGCCGCTTCTGCCCCGAAGAAGAGCAAATCGTCAACGAGAAGGTTCCTGTGGCTTGCGACGCCATCAAAGCCTTTGCCCTCAGCGGCATACAGTTCGCAATGTGTAATTACAATAATAAATGAAGAACGAAGAGTGAAGAGTGAAGAATTTGCTACCGCTCTCAACTATGAACTATGAACTATGAACTCAGAACTAACTGAAAGATTTCTAAAATATGTTAGCTTCGACACGCAGAGCAGCGAAGAGAACGAAGCACAATGCCCAAGCACTGAGAAGCAGTTTGCTTTGGCTGAATACTTGCGCGACGAGCTGAAAGCTCTCGGATTGACTGAAGTTGAGATGGACGAGCACGGCTACGTCTATGCCACTCTGCCTGCCAATACCGACAAGCAAGTGCCCACCATCGGCTTCATCGCCCACATGGACACAAGCCCCGACTGCAGCGGCGCCGACATCAAGCCCCGCATCATCAAGAACTACGACGGCTCGGACATCGTGCTCTGCAAGGAAGAAAACATTGTGACGACCGTCAGCCAGTTCCCCGAACTCAAGCAGCACATCGGCGAAGACCTCATTGTCACCGACGGTCACACGCTCCTCGGTGCTGACGACAAGGCTGGCATCGCAGAGATAGTCACCGCAATGACTTACCTGATGGCTCATCCCGAAATCAAGCACGGCAAGATTCGCGTCGCCTTCAATCCCGACGAGGAGATTGGCGCAGGCGCACATCTGTTCAATGTCGAGAAGTTTGGCTGCGAGTGGGCTTACACGATGGACGGCAGCGAGGTGGGCGAACTGGAGTATGAGAACTTCAACGCCGCCAGCGCAAAGATACACATCAAGGGCTGCAACGTACACCCTGGCTATGCCAAAGGCAAGATGAAGAACGCTTGTATCATTGCTTCAGAGTTTGCTGCCTTAATGCCTGAAAATGAACGCCCAGAGACAACCGATGGTTACATGGGCTTCTTCCACCTCACTGGCATGAGCGGCACCGTAGAAGAGGCTCAGCTCTCCTACATCATCCGCGACCACAACAGCGGCATATTCCAGCTCCGCAAGCAAGTTGTCCTCGATATTGCCGAGAAGCTGAACGCCAAGTACGGACAGGACACCGTGACGACAGAAGTAAAAGACCAGTATTATAATATGTTGAGTCAGCTGCAAGACAAGCCGCAGGTGACAGACATTGCAAAGAAGGCCATCGAAGAGGCTTGCGGCTTCTGCAACGTCGTTCCCATCCGCGGCGGAACGGACGGCGCACAGCTCAGCTTCAAAGGTCTCCCCTGCCCCAACATCTTCGCAGGCGGACTGAACTTCCACGGTCGCCACGAGTTCGTGCCCATTCAAAGCATGGAGAAGGCTATGATGACGGTGGTGAACATCTGCAGAATGGCAGCCCCACCCCAACCGTCTCAAAAGGAGAGGGGGTAATAAATGATAAATGATTAAATGGTAAATACTGAGGCTCGGATAGACAAATGGCTTTGGGCGGCACGCATCTTCAAGACGCGCACCATTGCCGCTGCTGCTTGCAAGAAAGGGCAGGTCAGCATGAACGGTACTCTGCTCAAGGCCAGCCGGATGATTAAGGCAGGCGATGTGGTGAGCGTCCGCAAGCCGCCCGTCACCTACAGCTTCCGCGTGCTGCAACCTATTGAGAGGCGCGTCGGAGCCAAGCTCATTCCTGAGATACTGGAGAACGTCACAACGCCCGACCAATACGAGCTGCTCGAGATGAGCAAGATAAGCGGCTTCGTCGGCAGATCCAAAGGCACAGGCCGCCCAACAAAGAAAGACCGCCGCAACCTCGAAGACTTCCAAAGCGAAGTGCCGGAGTTCTTCGGGGACTTTGAGTTCGACCTTGAAGATGGTGATGAAGAATGATTTCGTTATAACGGAATGACGTTATAACGTAATAACGAAGGAAAGAAAGCATGATAGACCGCATAACCGTCGATAAGATACTTGATGCTGCGAACATCGTGGACGTCGTCTCCGACTTCGTCACGTTGAAGCGTGCCGGAGCAAACTTGAAGGGGCTTTGCCCTTTCCACGACGACCACACCCCATCTTTTGTGGTGTCGCCTGCACGCAACACTTGCAAGTGCTTTTCTTGCGGCGAAGGCGGTACGCCTGTCGGCTTCATCATGAAGCACGAACAGCTCTCATACCCCGACGCTCTGCGATACCTTGCCAAGAAGTACGGCATCAAGATTGAGGAGAAGGAGCTGACACAAGACGAGATTCAGTCGCGTGGCGACCGCGAGAGCATGTTCATCCTCAACGAATGGGCGCGGGACTGGTTCAAGAAGCAACTTTGGGACACGCAAGACGGCAGAGCCATCGGTCTCGCCTACTTCCGGGGGCGCGGCTTCAGGGACGACATCTTGAAGAAGTTTCAGGTGGGTTACTGCCCTAACAGCAAGGAGCATTCACTCTCTGCCGCTGCGCTGAAGGAAGGCTATCAGGAACGCTATCTCGTGAACAACCAGAACGAGATGGAGCCGCGCCTAAGCATCGGCACAGGATTGAGCCTGAAACGCGAAGATGGCAAGCTGCGCGACCGTTTCTTCGGCCGAGTCATGTGGCCTATTTATACGTTCAGCGGACGTGTGGCAGGTTTCGGTGGGCGTGTGCTCGACGCAGCCACCAAAGGCGTTGCCGTCAAGTACCAGAACTCGCCGGAAAGCATTATCTACAGCAAACGCAAAGAGCTTTTCGGCCTCTTCCAGGCACGTCAAGCCATCCGCAAAGCCGACCTCTGCTATCTCGTAGAGGGCTATACCGATGTGATGGCGATGCACCAGCAAGGCGTGGAGAATGTCGTAGCATCCTCTGGCACAGCACTTACAACCGACCAGATTCACCTCATTCACCGCATTACAAGCAACATTACGGTCATCTTCGACGGCGACGACGCAGGCATTCACGCCAGCGAACGCGGCATAGACATGCTACTGGCCGAGGGCATGAACGTCAAGCTGCTCCTTTTGCCAGACGGCGACGACCCCGACAGCTTTGCACGCAAGCACACTGCCACCGAGTATCAGCAATACTTGCAAGAGAATCAAGTCGATTTCATCACCTACAAGGCCACGCACGCTATCGACGCGCGAAAAGGCGAACCCGATGCAGAAGAGCGGCTCATACACAATGTGACAGAAAGTATTGCCGTCATCCCCGACGAGATAAAGCGTACCGTATATATTCAGCACGCAGCGCAACAGCTGAAAATGCCCGAGCGTCTCATTGCCGGAGCTGTTAATGCACAGATGGAAAAACTGCGCATCGAGAGACAAAAAGAGCAGGAAAGGGAGCAGAGACAACAGACGGTTCAATCCGGCACGCCACTTACAGGGACAAAAGATATTACAATTCCCCCAGCCAAAGGAGAAGGCAGAAAACTTAGCCAAGAAGCATCAATAATCCAGATGATTATTCGGCACGGGGAAAAAGTCATGTGCACCATCGAGGACGAGAACGGACAGGAAGTGCCCCTCACCGTAGCAGAGTACATTTCCTACAGCCTCAAAGACGACGACATTCAGCTGCAGACACCTGTTTATAGGCAGATACTCGAAGAAGCTGTTGCAAACGCACACGCACCTAACTTCTGTGCAGAACAATACTTCAACAACCATCCCGACGAAGAAATTCGCGAACTTGCCTTCAGGCTTGGCACCGATTCGGTAGAGCTGAGCAAACTGTTTGAAGTCCCCACCTCCGGGGAGGACGAGGAGGGGAAGGAAAACCTCCCATCCCAGAAAGAGGCGCTTGGCGGCGGAACGCGTCTCGATGAAGTCGTCCCCAAACTTATCGCAGGCTATAAGCTGAACATCATGCAGCAATCACTGGAAGACATCATTGAGCAAATGAAGCGTCCAGAGGTAAAAGAAGACAAAGGGAAATACCGTCAACTGATGACCGATTTCAACAACAAGTCCAAGCTTGTAAAAGAACTTGCAAAAGAATGTGGCGAACGTGTCGTGCTCAAATAAAGCATGAGCGCGATATGGCACTTTGTGGTGTCTTACTATTGTTTGGTATTTGCAATGTCCTGTTTTGTCTTAACGACATCAAAGAGATAAGACACCTTCGCATAAATGGTTCCATTTGCACTGCGCCCAAAGGGGTCTTTCTTCGAGTTTGAGAAGACGTCGCTCAAACCATAGAAATAGCGTCCCTCGATGATAAAGTGATGCCCTTTCTTCGTGCTGACATCCATGCCGAGTCCTCCGGCGATGCCGTACTCGAACTTCTTCTGCACCTTCAGATTGTACTGCTGTATGACACCATTCGGGCGCAACGCGAGGGAAACAGCCGACCATTCGCCTCCCCGCTTCTCGCACTCGCCGATACAGAAGCCCAGCTGCGGCCCTATGACAAGGAAACCTTTCACCCCACCCCGTTCACGACCGAAGCCCAGATTGGCAAACAGCGGCATCTGGACGTAGTGAATCGTTCGCTGATAGGTATCAGCACTGGTGGAAATATTCTCCTTCCAACCTGCCTGTGAATAGTTTAGCTCACCCTGAAATGCACAAATCATGTTGAAGTATTTCTCGCAGGTGTATCGGGCGGTAAAGCCTATCGTCATGCCGCTCTTGAACTTCTGCTTGATGGTGGGGGTGAAAGACATCCTGTTCATGACGAAACCTCCGCTGATGCCGATGGCAAGGTCTGTGCGATGCTGTCCCACCTGAGCAAAGAGCAAGTGAAAAGAGAAAAGAGAAAAGAGAGTAATGAGGGCGAGACGTTTCATCGGATAAGTTCTATCTTTTTTTCTGGAGTAAAGTGAACAAACAGGACGAAATTGTTGAAGAAACTCATTCCTGAAGTACTGCGCTCGAAGCGGTACCAATTCTGGTAAGGCTCCTGGTTCAAACTGCCTTGCATTTGCTCGAAGGTGTCACCCAGGGAACTGATGCCTCCGAGGAAATAGCAGCCGAGGTCGAAGCCCAAAGCTGCATGGCATGGATTGCTCTGTACGATGGGCGTGCGGAAGTTCTTTGTATAGGCATACTCGAACTGTTTGGTTCTGCCTGCCAACACATTATAATAATAAGGACTGATGATAAAGGTGTCGAAGGCAAAGAAATCCCCCAGAAGCCTCTGTGTCTCATCCTGCCACTCGGGATAGCCTATCAGCGAGAGACGGTACTCGGAATGTTTCTGGCGGAAATCTTTTAGACGTGCCAAGAGAATGTTAAGCGCACGGACGCTGCTGCCGTCAATGAGAATCATATTGTCGCGAAACTGGTTGAAGGCAGATTCGTATGCGAAGTCGTCACCTTCAAGTTCGAGGACTCTAAATGTCCCAGACCGCTGTGCCAGTTCCTTCGCGAGAGCTTCGCTAAGCATTTTGCCTTGAACGTCCGCATCACCGCTACGCACAATGATGAAGTTCTTGTCCCCATAGTACCGCATCATATTCTTGACCGCAGCATCATAGAGCACAGTGTTGGGTGCAGAGGCATTGTAAACAAGAGGATAGTCCAGCAAAGGCTGTCCGCTCCAATAAGGCAGCACTAACCGAATGCCCTGTTCTTTGCAGACTTCCGCCACCGGTGGTATCTGTGTAGCAGAAGTCGGACCGAAGAGGACATCCAGCCCGCTAATTTGGGGCAACAACTGCTCAATCTGTTCCGTCGTAGTACCGCAGTCCCAAGTATAAATGTCGAGATTGACACCATTTTTGCGCACACTGTCTGCCGCCATGAGCAAGCCTCGATAGAACTCCAACATATTCTTGTCGCTAAACGGAAGCAGCACACCAACTTTAAGGTCGGAGAATACCGTGCGGATAACTGATGCCGGTTCCTCTGGCACTTCAACCGCCGGAGCGGGTTGGGGCTTCTGAGGAATAATCAGCAGTTTGCCTTTCTTAAGCTTTTTACTGCTGATATCCGGGTTTGCTGCCTGCAGTTCGGAAACAGACACACCATAATCGGCTGCAACACTTTCCCATGTCTCGCCTTTGCTGACAGGGTGCATATTGTCAAGTGCAGAGAGTGTGTTTTGTCCCCAGCAGACAAAGACCGACATGCAACAGAAGACGGAAAGCAGAAGCCCTTTTGTTTGTATTAAAATGCGTTTCATATGTGCAAAAGTACGAAATTATTCTTAATTCTTCTTTCTTAATTCTTAATTTCTTTGTAATTTTGCAGAAAATATATTCTCAATGAAGCACTTTTTATTCTTTTCCCTTGCCCTTTTGCCTCTCATTGTATGGGCACAGGTAGAGATACCAACAGTTAACCCTCTCGGCACATACTACTTAATAAACAATGATCGTGAGGAAGAATCAGGCGATGTAAACGAACAGACATTGAGTGCACCATTCCGCGTTGTCTTCACTGCCAACCCCACCATCCCGGACGGTTACAAAAGTCAGGTGTGGTACGAATGGACGATGTGGAAGACGGACAATCCTGGCAACATTCTGCTTCGCCGCAATGATGAGAATTTCGAATATGACTTCTACGGAAGTGGCAGTTATACAGTCCAGCTCCGAGCCATCTTCTATGGAGAAGAAGGTGTTGAAGACTATGAGTTCCCACAAATAGAAGAAGGAGAAGACCCGAAGTATATCACCTTTACCGTCAGCGAAAGCAAGCTGGAGTTTCCTAATGCAATCTCGCCCAATGGCGACGGCAACAACGACACGCTAAAGCCTAAGGAGGGGTATAAGGGCATCGTGTCCTTCCAAGCCATTATCTTCAACCGATGGGGACAGAAGATTTATTCCTGGAACGATGTTCATGGCAGCTGGGACGGCAAGCATAATGGCAAGGTGGTCAAGGACGGCGTTTATTTCCTCAATGTGTCCGCCGTAGGCAGCGATGGTGTCGAATATAAGATTAAGAAAGCCATCAATGTCATTTCCGGCTACAACAGTACCGACGGCTCTAACGGCAGCAACGGTGGCGGAAATGAGTGAACAAAAGATTTGCGTGGAAGGCGCACGCGTCCACAATTTGAAGAATGTGGACGTGCAGATTCCGCGTAACAGCCTTACTGTCATCACAGGTCTAAGCGGCAGTGGCAAGTCGTCTTTGGCCTTCGACACTATTTATGCAGAAGGCCAGCGTCGTTATATTGAGACCTTCAGTGCCTACGCCCGCAACTTTCTCGGAGGCATGGAACGTCCCGATGTGGATAAGATAACAGGTCTCAGCCCTGTCATAAGCATCGAACAGAAGACAACCAACAAGAATCCCAGAAGCACTGTCGGCACAACGACCGAGATTTACGATTTTCTGCGTCTGCTCTACGCCCGTGCAGCTGATGCCTATTCTTACATCAGTGGCGAATTGATGGTGCGACATACAGAAGAACAGATTCTTGACCTGCTTCTCAATGAATACCACGACAAGCGCATTGTCTTGCTGGCTCCGCTTGTCAAGAACCGCAAGGGACACTATAAGGAACTCTTTGAGACCATTCGTCGCAAAGGTTACATATATGTCCGTGTTGACGGCGAGATGAAAGAGATTCAGCCAGGCATGAAACTCGACCGCTACCGCAACCACAGCATAGAGGTTGTCATCGACCGCCTTCGTGTTCAGGACAAGGATGACAAACGGCTCATCGGAAGTGTCGCAACGACGATGAAACAAGGCGAAGGCGAGATGCTCGTCTGCGATATGGACACAAACGACATCCGACACTACAGCAAACATCTGATGTGCCCCACAAGTGGCATTTCATACCACGACCCTGCGCCACACGATTTCTCGTTCAACAGTCCGCAAGGTGCTTGCCCGCGCTGCAAGGGGTTAGGTTTCGTACACATTATCGACCGAAACAAAGTCATCCCCGACCCATCCCTTTCGCTCAGACAAGGCGGCTTCGCTCCACTTGGCAAAGCCAAGCAGGCAATGATATTCTGGCAGGTGGAAGCAGTCCTTGAACAATATGGCTGTTCGATGGACACGCCACTTGGCGAAGTGCCTGATGAAGCTATCAACGAGATATTGGAGGGCAGTTCACAAAGGCTTCGCATCCCAGCCGACAGGGCAAAGACCACGAACGATGTCTATACCACGTTCGACGGATTGGTCAAGTACATCGACCAGATGAAAGACGCTGAAGTTGGTGCTGCCGCTCAAAAGTGGGCAGAGCAGTTCAGTGGGGTTTGCGAATGTCCTGAATGTCACGGTCAGCGTCTGAGGAAAGAGTCCTTGCATTTTCTGCTTGACGGCAAAAGCATTGCCGAAGTCTCTGCTCTTGAGCTGGGAGAACTCTACGAATGGCTCGATGGTCTTGATAAGCGTATCAGCGAACGCCAAAGAGCCATTGCCGCTGAAATCATCAAGGAAATAAAGACGCGGCTGAAGTTCCTGCTTGATGTCGGTCTTGACTATCTTTCCCTTTCTCGCCCCTCGATGAGCCTTTCCGGTGGTGAGAGCCAGCGCATACGTCTTGCTACACAGATTGGAAGCCAGCTTGTAGGTGTTCTTTACATTCTCGATGAACCAAGCATCGGACTTCATCAGCGCGACAACATCAAACTCATCCGTTCGCTCAAGGCTTTGCGCGATGCAGGCAATACGGTGCTTGTCGTGGAGCATGACCGCGAGATGATGGAGAATGCTGACTATATCGTTAACATCGGTCCCCTTGCCGGCCGACGCGGCGGCAAAGTCGTCTTTCAGGGAACATATAAGGACATGTTAAAGACAGACACGCTGACGGCAAGGTACTTGAAGGGAGAAGCCTCCCCCATCCCCTCCAAAGAAGGGCAGAATGGCAGCGGTTTAACTCCTTCTCCTTCGGAGAGGGCTGGGGTGAAGCTTATGGGTTGTACCGGCCACAACCTTAAGAACATAGACGTTGAGATACCTCTTGGAAAGCTCATCTGCATCACAGGTGTCAGTGGCAGCGGCAAGAGTTCCCTCATCAGCGAAACGCTCTACCCCATCCTCAGCAAACATTTCTACCGTTCGCTCACTGACCCTCTGCCTTATTCTTCCATAGAGGGACTGGAGAACATCGACAAAGTCATCGACGTGAACCAAAATCCATTGGGACGCACGCCACGCTCCAATCCTGCCACCTACACAGGAGTCTTCATGGACATACGCAACCTCTTTGTCGAACTTCCCGAAGCCCGAATCAGAGGTTACAAGCCCGGGCGCTTCTCCTTCAACGTCAAGGGCGGACGCTGCGAATGCTGTGGCGGCAACGGCTACCGAACCATCGAAATGAATTTCCTGCCGAACGTCTTTGTTCCCTGTGAGGAATGTCGCGGAAAACGTTACAACCGTGAGACGCTCGAAGTGCGATACCGGGGGAAAAGCATCGCCGACGTGCTCGACATGACCATCAACCAGGCGGTCGAGTTCTTTGCTGCCCAGCCCACCATCTTGGGTAAGATAAAAGTCTTGCAGGAAGTCGGGCTTGGCTACATCAAGCTTGGTCAGCCAAGCAATACGCTTTCGGGAGGTGAGAGCCAACGTGTGAAACTTGCAACCGAGCTTGCCAGACGCGACACCGGTCGCACGCTCTACATCCTCGACGAACCCACCACAGGCCTACACTTCGAGGACATCCGCGTCCTGCTTGAGGTGCTCCGTAAACTTGTCAACAAGGGCAACACCATCATCATCATAGAACACAACCAAGACATCATCCGCGCTGCCGACTGCATTATTGATATGGGACCAGGTGGCGGTCGCAATGGCGGTCAGATACTTTATTGCGGAGAACCGAAGGAATAACAGCCCCTTTCGATTCTGTTCTTGAAGATATTATTATAATAATGTATTACCTTGCGCTGGTGAACTCGTCAAGGAAGCGGACATCGTTCTCCGAGAACATGCGCAGGTCTTTCACCTGATACTTCAAGTTAGTGATGCGTTCAATGCCCATACCGAAAGCATAACCGGTATAGACACTGCTGTCAATGCCGTTTGCATCGAGCACGGCAGGGTCAACCATACCGCAGCCAAGTATCTCAACCCAACCCGTGTGCTTGCAGAAAGAACAGCCTTTGCCGCCGCAGAGGTGGCAGCTGATGTCCATTTCTGCACTTGGCTCCGTGAAGGGGAAATAGCTGGGGCGGAGGCGTATCTTTGTGTCTGCGCCGAACATTTCCTGAGCAAAGAGCAGGAGCACTTGCTTGAGGTCGGTAAAGCTGACATTTTTGTCGATATAGAGACCTTCCACCTGATGGAAGAAGCAATGGGCGCGGGCACTGATGGCTTCATTGCGATACACACGACCTGGACAGATGACACGAATGGGAGGCTGAGTGCTCTCCATCACGCGGGCCTGCACGCTGCTCGTATGCGAACGAAGGATGATGTCGGGATGCGACTCGACGAAAAACGTGTCCTGCATGTCGCGGGCAGGATGGTCGTCGGCAAAGTTCATGCTGCTATAGACGTGCCAGTCGTCCTCTACTTCAGGACCGTCCGCCAAAGTAAAGCCAAGACGGCTGAAGATGTCAACGATTTCGTTCTTGACAATCGTCAAAGGATGACGAGACCCGAGGGCGATGGGGTAAGGCGTACGAGTAAGGTCAATAGAAGCGGAACCCGTCGCGGCGACCTCTCCAGCATTGTCCTTCAGGGCATTTATCTTCTCTTGAGCAAAGTTCTTTAGCTCATTGATTTTCATGCCAACTTCTTTCTTCAATTCTGCAGGCACGCTTCTGAAGTCGTTCATGAGCATTGTAATCTCGCCCTTTTTACTCAAGTACTTGATGCGCAGAGCTTCTGCCTCCTGGGCATTCTTTGCCTGAAGGGCGGCTATCTCCTGCATTAATTGCTGTATTTTCTGTAACATCATGCCATTTACAATTTGACGATTTACGATTAACGATTTCGTTTCGCGTGCAAAAGTATAAAAAAGTTTTGGATTAGGGATTAGAGATTAGAGATTATTTTGTAATTTTGCACGCGATTTGGGATTTAGGATGCAGAATGAGCATTAAGCGTAAGGTTATATGGCTCTTTGTGGCGGTCGTTGCAACGCTTTCGCTTTCGTGTGAGGGCAACAGAAGCACTTCAAGCCGGGAGGAGCAAGAGTTGGAGCCGGAAGAAATCATTCCTCTTGACACATTGGCACAAGAGGATGAGAAACTTGACCTGGATGAAGAGGACAACTTCAAATTGGATGGTGTCTTCAACGACTTTCTCTTTGCTTACCTCCACAGCCGCACGCTCCGACGCGAACGCACGGCAAAGCCGTTACGTATGGAACACTCGGAACGTCCAACCGAATTGATTGAACAGTTCGACCCTGAGTTTGAGTTCAGTTTTCTCTCCGGCGAATACTTCACAACGCTTTACGGAAATGCACGGCAAATGCAGGAGGAAGACGAGGAGGAACAGGGAGAAGACTCCATCGTGAGCCTGCAGCGCATCAACCTCAATGATGGCACTATCCGCAACTTCGAGTTCCTGCGGGAGCAAGGGCGCTGGCAACTTGACGCCATCCGTGAAGCGACATTTCAGGACGATGACCTCTGCGACTTCCTCAACTTCTATGCCCGCTTCTGCACCGACAGCCTCTTTCAGGCACAATCCATCGCCGACCCGCTCCACATTGTCATTTTGGACGCTGAAGACGAGGAGGGAAGCATCGACGGTATAATTGATGCAGACCAATGGCAGACGTTCTGTCCTGAAGTTCCAAGCGGCATCATCTCAAACATACGCAAGGGGCAAAGCTACGGACAGCACAAAATTGTGATGCGCAAGAGCGGACTGGCGAATGGTTTGCAGGAAGTATTCACCTTCACAAAAGACAGAGACAACTGGCGTCTGACAAGATATGAGAATTGAGAACACCTTTGGCATTGATGTTCAATGCCGCGAACTCATCACCTACGATTCTGAGCAGGCGCTTCGAGAAGCCTTGAAGCGTATTCACATACAATATAAAGGCTTGCCAATCCTGCATATCGGCTGTGGAAGTAACCTTCTCTTTCTCAATGACTATAATGGCATCGTGTTAAAGTCAAGCATAAAGGGCGTAAACCTCTTGAACGAGAGTGATGACGAGGTGCTTGTAGAGGTGGGGGCCGGTGAGATTTGCGACGACTTTATTGCACTCGCCATCCGTCGCGGATGGTATGGAATGGAGAACCTTTCCCTCATCCCCGGGCAGATAGGTGCTGCTGCCGTGCAGAACATCGGAGCTTACGGTGTGGAGGCTTGCGACGTGATTGAGGAGGTGAAGGGCATCAGCCTTACAGACGGCACAGCGCACTCTTGGAGGCGCGACGAATGCAAGTACGGCTACAGGCAAAGTATCTTCAAAGAAGAGCTTTGGGGCAAGTACGCTATCACCCGTGTCACGTTCCGCCTCAGCAAGCACTTTGTGCCGAAGCTTCAGTATGGCGGCCTCATCAAGGCAATTGAGCAGGCTGGTTTTTCAGAGGACACGCTTACGGCAGAGCAGTTGCGGCAAATCATCATTGACATTCGTCGAGCCAAGCTTCCAGACCCTAAAGAGCAAGGCAACGCAGGCAGCTTCTTCAAGAATCCTGTCGTGTCGAAGGAGAAGGCAGAGCACTTGCTTTCCAAGTACCCAGCAATGCCCCACTACCCTGCTGACGAGGGACGAGTCAAACTGGCGGCAGGCTGGCTGATTGAGCAAGCAGGCTGGAAGGGAAGAAGCCTTGGTCCTGCTGCCGTACACGACCGCCAGGCATTGGTGCTCGTCAATAAGGGAGGAGCCTCAGGGCACGATATACAAAGGCTTTGCGAAGCCATCAAGAAAGATGTAGCCGACAAGTTCGGCATAGAACTATCGCCAGAAGTAAATTTAATTGACAATTGGACAATTGGACAATCTGACAATTAAATTGTGAAATTGTCAAATCGTAAAATTGTGAAATGAAGATTACATTCCTCGGAACAGGCACAAGCATCGGCGTACCGCAAATAGGTTGCCAGTGCGAAGTTTGCACCAGCAGCGACCCTCGCGACCGCCGCTTGCGTGCTTCGGCGCTTTTCGAGGAGGGCAACACACGGCTTCTGCTCGATTGCGGTCCTGACTTCCGTGAGCAGATGCTCCGTATCAAGATGACGAAACCGCTTGATGCTGTGCTCATCACCCACGAGCATTATGACCATGTCGGGGGCATCGACGACCTCCGGCCCTTTACCTTCGACCGCAACCTTCCACTTTATGCCGACGACTATGCCTGTCGACATCTGCGCCAGCGCCTACCCTACTGCCTTGTACGAAACACTTATCCGGGCGTTCCGCAGTTGCATTTACAGGAGATAAAGGAAGGCGACAAGTTGCAGTTCGGTCCGCTTAGTGTCACAGCTCTTCGCGTTATGCACGGCGAACTGCCTATTCTCGGTTATCGCATCGGTGATGTGGCTTACCTCACAGACATGACCGAACTGTTCGATTCGTCTTTACCTTTAATAAAAGACATCAAACTGCTCATTATCGGAGCCTTGCGGCATACGCCTCACAAGACGCACCAAACCATAGAGCACGCCATTGAGTTCAGTCGAAGCCTGGGCAACATTCCCACCTACTTCATCCACATGTGCCATCAAGTCGGGCTTTATGAAGTCGAGGAGCGAAAACTTCCTGCTGGCTTCCACTATGCCTACGACGGTCTCGTGCTTGAGGTGTGAGGCATCCCTAACTACTGCACTTGAAAATAGAAGTACCCGACTGCGCCGCCTCCTGTAGCACCGCTTTGGGGAGTAATGCGACCGCTATAGGACGTATTTTCAACGATGTTTCCGTTGTCGATTGTAATGCCCTGTCCGCTGTAACTGTAGCGGGCAACAAACTTGATGGTGTCCTGCTTTCCCGCTTCGGTAGGAAGTGCGTTGGCCGGCAGAAGCATGTGGCAGACAGGGTCGTATGCCCCGTTTACATAGCCATCGTAGTTCGTGTGCTGGTTATACACCTTAAAGGCGTGTACCTTATTGCCTTCGCTATCGAGCGTATCGAAACAGAGAGTCCATGTATAGTTAGTGCCGTGAATGAGGTGGCCACGTTCTTTCTGGCAAGCAGTTATATGGATGGAATCGCCAGGATTCAGCACGATATTTCGGGGATTGCCTTGAACGTAATTGGGGTAGCTGCCTATCTTATATGTGAAGCCAAGCCAGGTTGGGCAGTAGGAGGTGGTGTCGTTCTTGGAACAAGAAAGGCAACAAACAAAGGACAACAGGCAACAGACAATCGTTTTGGAGATTTTGAATTTATTCATTTTGAATTATATAATGTTTAGTTTCTTCATTTCGGAATAGAGTCTCTGCACGGGAAGCCCCATGACGTTGAAGTAGGAACCCTCGATGGAAGTGACGCCAATGTAGCCTATCCATTCTTGGATGCCGTATGATCCGGCTTTGTCAAACGGACGATAATGCGTGACATAATGGTCGATTTCGGCTTCCGAGAGTTGGGCGAAAGTGACCTGAGAGACGGAAGAGAAAGAATGGTGCTTGATTTGACAATTTGACGATTTCACAATTTCACAATTAAATTGTCCAATTGTCAGATTGTCCAATTGTCCAATATAAGAGAGTGTTACGCCTGTCACGACCTGATGCGTCTTGCCGGAAAGCTTGCGGAGCATCTCTTTTGCCTCTGCCTCGTCTGCGGGTTTGCCAAGCACTTCCCCATCAAGCCAGACGATTGTGTCGGCTGTGATGAGCAGTTCATCGGGTTCAAGAGTATAGGCCGCAGCCTTCTTTCGGCTGATGTATTGAGGTATCTCCTCCATCTGAAGCCCATCGGGATAGGACTCGTCAAGCCCTTGAAGCGTGCGGACTTCAAAGTCCAGACCAAGCCCGGAAAGGAGTTCCCTGCGGCGCGGAGAGTTACTTGCTAAGACTATTTTCATTGAATATTGAATCACTAATCTACCAGCTGAATGCTTTTGCGTCTGCCATCCATTTGCCTTGAGCCTTGAGGACTTGCTCTACGACGTCGCGGACACAGCCCTTGCCGCCGTCCCTATGACTGACGTAAAGGCTGGCTTCCCGTATCTCGGGTGCGGCATCGCGAGGGCAGCAAGGCAGTCCCACTTGCTTCATAATCCCATAATCGGGAATGTCGTCGCCCATATAGAGCACCTCGTCGGGAGAAAGGCTGTACTTGCCGAGCAATCCCTTCAGCTTTTCTGTCTTGACGGAACTGCCCAAGAAGACATCCTCGACACCTATTGCCTTGTAGCGCATGAGGATGGACTGCTCACAGGCTCCCGTTATGATGGCCACATGAAGCCCCGACATTGCCGCAAGCCTAAGGGCATAGCCGTCCTTCGTGTTCGTGGTGCGCAGCAACGTGCCTTGGGCATCCGTCTGAATGGTTTCCGTGCTGAGCACGCCGTCCACGTCGAAAACGAGTGCCTTTATCTTTGTCAGGTCGTAGTTAATCATCGAATCATTTACAATTTACGAATTTACAATTTACTATTTATGTACAATTTAACCATTTACTTTGAGTCTGGTAAATCGTAAAGGAACACCATTGTAAATAAATTGTACATTGTACATTGTCAAATTGTAAATCCCCCTATGTGAACCTTCTCCCATTTCAGGCGGTCTTCATTCTGCGGTTTGCGCTCCATTCCCTTGTGCCCTACGGCAACGATGCACACGGCTCGAAGCCCATCGGGAATGCCAAGTAGCGACTTCACAATCTCTTCCGTAGAGCGACCTTCGGCATCCTGTCTGTTGCGCACTTGTATCCAGCAGGCGCCAAGCCCGAGGTCTTCGGCCTGAAGCAGGATATGTGTTGCCGCAACGGAGGCATCCTCTATCCATACATCGCTGACGGCTGGGTCTGCCAACACGACGATAGCCAAAGGCGCTCCGGCAAGGAAGTCGGAGCCTACCTGCTTGCTGGCACTCAAGGCGGCAAGCATCTGTTTGTCCTCTACCACAATAAACTCGTAGCTGTGGAGTCCCTTACTGCTGGGAGCCATCAGTCCTGCCCTAAGCAGCAGCTTCACCTCATCGCCGCTCAGAAGCTCGTCTGTAAACTGGCGCATACTGCGCCGCGTCTTAATCAGTTCGCTGAAATCTTTCATAGACTATAAGCTTTTGCACCGCAAAGGTACGAAATTATTTTCAACTTTCAGTCCCCTGTCTTCAACTTTTTTACATCCAACAGCAAAACAGTCCACGGAGTTATCATTGCTTAGTCATGATGAAGCAATTGCTTGGTCATGATGAAGCAATTGCTTTGTCATGATGAAGCAATCAACACAACAGGGAGTGTCGGGCGCCTGTCTTGGGAAACATCAAAAAAGTTGCACGGATACATACGAAAACAGCTGCCTTTTACGTTATATATAAGATGAATAGATTCCTATTGTTTCTTTTGCCCTTCTTTTGGGGCATCTTGAATGTGACGGCACAGGAGCAGGAACAGCAAGCCGATACTGCCAAAGTGCATCTGAAAGGAAAGGTCACGGACGAGAGCCAGGACCCTGTGCCTCTGTGCCAAGTGCGCATCGAGGGACAGCCCTTCGGCACAACTGCTTCCGTGAACGGCACATACAATCTCTCCTTCTCCACAGCCGACAGCGTAGTGGTCGTCTATAGCATGATAGGCTACGAGACGCGGAAGCGTGTGCTCAAGAACCCCAAGGGCAACCTGACGCTCAACATCGTGATGCGCGAGAGCGGCAAAGAAATGGCTGAAGTGACTGTGGCAGAGACGCGCCGACAGTTAGGCTCGATGCAAGAACTCAACAAGACAGAACTGAAGCGTTTGCCGAGCACAAGCGGAAATGCCGTCGAAGAACTTGTGGCGACACAGGCCGGTGTGAGCACACACAACGAGCTGAGCAGCCAGTACAACGTGCGCGGCGGCTCGTTCGACGAGAACTGCGTCTATATCAACGGCGTGGAAATCTACCGCCCCATGCTCATCAACAGCGGCCAGCAGGAAGGCCTCTCCGTCATCAACAGCGATATGGTGGAGAAAATCAACTTCTCGGCAGGCGGCTTCGAAGCGAAGTATGGCGACAAGATGTCCAGCGTGCTCGATATCACATACGCCCATCCCGAACGTCTCGAATCGACCGTCAGCGCCAGCCTGCTCGGGGCAAGCGTCTATGTGGGCTACGGAAACAGGAAGTTCTCCTTCAGCAACGGCTTCCGCTACAAGACGAACCAATACATGCTCGGCAGCCTCGAGACGAAGGGCGAGTACAAGCCCAACTTCCTCGACTACCAGGCCTACCTGCGCTGGGCACCTTCGAGGGACTGGACCTTCGACGCTATAGTTTATATCAACCGCAACAACTACAACTTCAAGCCCGCCGACCGCGAGACAAAGTTCGGCACGCTGGACGAAGTAAAGAGCTTCCGGGTCTATTTCGACGGCAAGGAGGAAGACCAGTTCCAGACGCTCTTCGGCACCGTCCGCGCTGCACGCAGGCTTGGGAAAGGCTCCCTCAGCCTCACCGCATCAGCCTTCAGCAACCGCGAAAAGGAGACCTACGACATACAGGGACAGTACTGGCTCAACGAGACAAACGGCGACGAGCAGCTGGGCGTAGGCTCATATATGGAACACGCCCGCAACTTCCTCTACAGCTCCGTACAGTCCGTGAAACTCGCCTACGACCTGAAGAAGGGAAGTCACCTGCTACAGACAGGCATCGGATGGAAGCACGAAAAGGTGCGCGAGAACTCGAACGAATGGGAGTACCGCGACAGTAGCGGTTACAGCGTGCCGCATACGGGCAGCGACCTTCAGGTCATCTACAACATGCGTTCCAAGAACACCATTGACGCAAGCCACCTCGAACTCTATGCACAGGACACCTGGCGAAAGGAAAGCAGCCTCGGCATCCTCAGCTTCAACTACGGCCTGCGACTCAGCTATTGGGGATGGAACAAGGAATGGCTCATCAGCCCCCGCGCCAGCATCGGCTTCGTGCCGGCAAACAACGACAACTTTACCTTCCGCCTCGCCCTCGGACTCTACAACCAGCGGCCCTTCTACAAGGAACTGCGCGACACCGTCACCATTGCAGGCAACACCACCGTCCAGCTCAACAAGAACATCAAGTCGCAGCGCTCGTTCCAAGTAGTGGCAGGAATGGAGTACAAGTTCAAGATAGCCCGGCGCCCCTTCAAGTTCACCACAGAAGTCTATTACAAGTCGCAATGGAAGCTCAACCCCTATAACGTCAACAACCTCAAGATAGTCTATTACGGCAACAACTGCGCAACAGGATATGTCGTCGGCGCCGACTTCAAGCTCTATGGCGAGTTCGTGCCGGACGCCGACTCCTGGATAAGCTTCTCCCTCATGAAAGCCAACATGAAACTGAACGGGAGGAATATACCGCAGCCCACCGACCAACTGTACAACATCAACCTCTTCTTCACCGACTATTTCCCCGGCACCACACGCTGGAAAATGAACCTTAAAGCATGCATTGCCGGCGGACTGCCCTTCGGACCGCCCCATACAGGACTGGAGCGCAACACATTCCGCGCCACGCCCTACCGCCGTTTCGACATGGGCATGAACTACCGCCTAATCAATAACGAAGACCGCCACCTGCGCCGCTGCAAGATGCTGCGCAACATCTGGCTCGGACTCGACTGCTTCAACGTCTTCGGACTCGACAACGTCAGCAGCTACTACTGGATAACCGACATCTCGAACCACCAGTACGCCGCCCCCAACTACCTCACCGGCCGCATGTTCAACGCCCGCATCCTCGTGGAGATGTAATGGAATTGATTGGGGCAATTCGCAAAATAATTTGTCTCTTTCTTTGCTCGTATTGGATAAATCACTAACTTTGTAGCGCAATTGTTCAATAAGTCTGTATGAGTAATGCAAATATGATTGACAAAATCAAGCGTATTGCCAGAGAAGTCCTTCCTGAGCACAGCAAGCTCTATCTCTACGGTTCCCGCGCTCGTGGTGATGCCCATGAGGGTTCAGACTGGGACTTGCTTATTCTGCTCGACAAACCTAAAATTACTCTCGATGACTATGCAGTTGGCTATCCCTTCCGCGAGGCAGGATGGGATTTGGATGAAGAAATCAATCCGCAAGTATATTCCATAAAAGAATGGAATCAATATAGCTTCACTCCATTCTATAAAAATGTTGAACACGACAAACAAGTGCTGCTATGAGTTTTAACGACGAGGAAAGAATCATCGTTGTCCGTAAGGAACTTGAACGAGCGCATGAGACTTTCGAAGAAATTGAAGTCATGTGTCAAGCAGGCAAGTGGAATGGTGCAGCCAACCGCATTTACTATTCCGTCTTTCATGCCGTTAATGCATTGTTTATCAATGATGGTCTTCAGGTAAAACGGCATAAAGGATCACACGCATTGTTTAGTCAGCATTATGTAAAAACGGGCAAACTCCAATAGAGTATGGTCGGTTCTACAACAACCTTCAAACTCTGCGAGAGAAGAGCGATTATAACTGCTTTTACGATGTGGACGAACAAGATGTCATTAACGGGAAGGAAAAGGCAAGCAAATTTATCAAAGCAATAGAAGACCTGATTAACAAATAATCATTCCCAATCCTCAAGCAAAGCTCAACGACCATTCCGCCCACGCCAACCCCCCAAAGGCATCCTCTTTCGCCCATTAGGCTACTTGGGGATGCCCATTTTATTTATTATACAGCTTATCCTATACTCTATTGCTTCCGCACGGGGCGGACGTTGCGACCATTACGAAGAACAGGTCAACTACTGTGACTGAGCCAGTACCACCGCAGTTGGACTTTTGTCCCACCATGGGAGGACTGGAGTCCCACCGCGGTGGGACTCCAGTCCTCCTATAGTAAAACTTTCGGAGGACTGGAGTTTGGAATTAGAAAAGAAAAAGCAAACGGGGGTGCGCCAAAGCAGGCGCACCCCCAATACTATTAACATACAAAGCTGTTATTCGATTCGTGTTCAGTTCTCGTTCACTGGGCCTTTGCCGTGAACTCAACAGTGAACTTGACGGTTGCTGCATTCTCCCAATCCAAACCCAGACTGTTGTCTATCAGTTTACCGTTTGCGCCCTTTCGCTGGCAAAGTTAGTGATTTTTTCCTTTTGTGCAAAGGAAAAAGCAAAAAAGTTTGAGCGGGAAAGATGATAATTGGCGATAAGCTGTTTTTTTGAATAACGGATTTTGAATTATGGATTAATTGTCGTAACTTTGCAGAGCAAATGAGCCTATTGGCTCCATTAACTCATAAACTTACAAACTCAAAAACAAATTAACTTACAAACCAAACACATCATGAAGATTTCACGCATTGAACACTTAGGCATTGCCGTGCAGAGCATCGACGCAGTGCTGCCCTATTTCCGCGACGTTCTCGGACTGGAAGTTTACAAAACAGAAGTTGTAGAAGACCAGAAGGTGAAGACTGCTTTCCTCAAGGTCGGCGAAGTGAAGCTGGAGCTGCTGGAGCCTACATGCCCCGAGAGCACCGTGCAGAAGTTCCTCGACAACGGCGGTAAGGGCGTTCACCACGTTGCCTTCAAGGTTGAGGACGGCGTAAGCGAAGCACTCGCTATGTGCGACGAGAAGGGCATCCGCCTCATCGATAAGGCTCCCCGCAACGGTGCCGACGGCCTGCACATCGCATTCCTCCACCCGAAGAGCACTTGCGGCATTCTCACAGAACTCTGCGAAGAATAAACAGACCTCTCCAAACCTCCCCGCAAGGGGAGGCTTTTTTAACTCTAAACTCTATGCTATGAAATCCAAACTTTCAACAACACTTCTCGCCTGTCTGTTTTCAGTTTTCAGTATTCAATTTTCAATTGCACAAAAGCTGACCCCGGAGAACCAGACTATCTATCTGCGCCACATCATTGAGCAGACGGACGACATCACCCAGAAGCAGGCGGCTCTGAAGCTCCTGGCAAATACCGGCACTTATCAGGCGCTGACGTTTGCCTCCTCTCTTTTAGACGATAAGCAGATCGCTCCCGCCGCAGCCCAAACCATCTGGACGATTCTCTCCACCCATCCAGAATACAATGGAGGGGAGTCGCGAAAGATGCTCTTCGCCGCCATTTCCTCTATGGATAAGAAGCTGAAGAAGCAGGCTCAGGCTTGGCTCGATGCTGCCGATAAGGACGAAGTGGGCTTCGTCAGCCTCTTCAACGGAAGGGACCTTGAAGGCTGGAAAGGCCTTGTGGAGAACCCGATTAAACGTGCCAAAATGAGCAGCGAAGAGCTTGCAGAAGCCCAGAAGAAGGCCGATGAGCTGATGCGCAAGGATTGGATTATAGAGGATGGCGTGCTTGTCTATATCGGTCACGGGTGGGACAACATCTGCACGGTGAAGAACTATGCCGACTTTGAACTGCTCGTTGACTGGCGCCTCGACCCCAACGGCAAAGAGCCTGATGCTGGCATCTATCTGCGTGGCGCGCCACAGGTGCAGATATGGGACATCCGTCGCACCAACGTCGGCGCTCAGGTCGGCTCGGGCGGCCTCTACAACAACAAGCAGAACCCCAGCACGCCGACAAGCGTGGAGGACAACAAGCTGGGCGAATGGAACACCTTCCGTATCATCATGAAGGGTGACAAAGTGACGGTCTGGCTCAACGGCACGAAGGTGGTCGATAACGTCGTCCTTGAGAACTATTGGGACCGCAACCAGCCCATCTTCCCCTGCGACCAGATTGAGATGCAGGCTCACGGCAGCCGCTGCTACTTCAGGAACATTTACGTTAAGGAGCTTTAATTGTCAAATTGAAAACCGTCAAATTGTCAAATGAGAATCGTTTTCATGGGTACGCCCGACTTCGCGGTGCAGTCGCTTCGGCGGCTTATCGAGGAGGGTTGCAATGTGGTGGGCGTTGTCACAATGCCCGACAAACCTATCGGCAGGCATCACGATGTGCTGCAGAGTAGTCCCGTCAAGAAGTTTGCTCAGGAGAAAGGCATCCCTGTCCTGCAACCCGAGAAGCTGCGCGACGAGACATTCCTTGCTGAACTCAAAGCCCTCAAGCCTGACTTGCAGATTGTCGTTGCCTTCCGCATGTTGCCGCAGGTGGTTTGGGCTTTGCCGCCCCTCGGAACTTTCAACCTTCACGCGGCCCTGCTGCCTCAATATCGCGGAGCAGCTCCCATCAATTGGGCAATCATCAACGGCGACAAAGAGACAGGCATCACGACGTTCTTCCTTGACGAGCAGATTGATACGGGGCGCATCATCCTGCAGGAGCGCACCCCCATTGCTCCGACGGATTGCGCCGAGGACGTACACGACAAACTGATGATGCAAGGTGCCGAACTGGTCATCAAGACGGTGCGGCTCATCGAGAGCGGTGAGGCCAAAGCAACCGACCAAAGCCTCTTTATGACGGACGAGCCTCTACGTCCTGCCCCGAAGATATTCAAGGAAACCTGCCGAATCAAGTGGCAGGAGCATACGCTCGAGAGTGCCTATAACTTCATCCGGGGGTTGAGTCCCTACCCTGCTGCTTGGACAAAAGTTATCGCAAACGGCAAAGAGACGGAGATGAAGATATTTAAGGCAGCTTGTTCCCCCTCTCCTTTGGAGAGGGATGGGGTGAGGCTTTCTCTGCCGGGCGGTTATCTCTCTCTCAAAGAAGTGCAGCTTGCAGGCAAGAAACGTATGTCGATAGCCGACCTGCTTCGCGGAACAAAGATTGAAATAATTCAATGAATACATAATTCAAATTTAATAAATTCAAAATTCAAACATAAAGACGAAAATGAAACTGAAACTCGCCCTTTGCTTGCTGATTGCCCAATGGTCAATGTTCAATGGTCAATGGTCAATGGCATCAGCCCAAACTCCCGTTTACCTCGACCCGTCGAAGGACATTGAAGCCCGCATAGATGATGCGCTCTCTCGCATGACGCTCAGCGAGAAGATTGCCGTGATTCATGCACAGAGCAAGTTCTCGAGCGCTGGCGTGAAGCGTCTCGGTATGCCTGACTTCTGGACGGACGACGGACCTCACGGTGTGCGTCCCGATGTGCTTTGGGACGAATGGGAGCAGGCCGGACAGAGCAACGACTCGTGCGTAGCTTTCCCCGCCCTGACGTGCTTGGCAGCATCATGGAACCCCGAAGCAGCCCAAGCCTACGGACATGCTTTGGGTGAAGAAGCGCTCTATCGCGGCAAGAGCATGATTCTGGGGCCTGGCATCAACATCTATCGTACGCCTCTTGGTGGCCGCAACTTCGAGTATATGGGCGAAGACCCCTACCTCACTTCCCGAATGGTTGTGCCTTACGTTCAGGGCTTGCAGAGCGTCGGTGTGGCAAGCTGCGTGAAGCACTATTGCCTGAACAACGACGAGGAGTATCGCCACAATGTGAACGTGATTGTGAGTGACAGAGCTTTGCACGAAATCTATCTGCCCGGCTTCGAGGCTGCCGTAAAGGAAGGCAAAGCCTGGGGCGTGATGGGTGCCTATAACATCTACAAGGACGAGCATAACTGCCACAACCAATATACACTTAACAAGATACTGAAGCAGGACTGGGGCTTCGACGGCGTTGTGGTGAGCGACTGGGGCGGTGCGCACGACCTCGACCAAGCAGTCAAGAACGGCCTCGATATGGAGTTCGGCACTTGGACGAACGGTTTGAGCGAAGGTGCATCGAATGCCTACGATATGTATTACCTTTCCAAGCAATATCAGAAAGCTATTGTTGAGGGCAAATACACCACGAAAGAGCTTGACGAGAAGGTACGCCGCGTGCTGCGTACATTCTTCCGCACCACGATGAACAAGCAGAAGCCCTACGGTTTCCTTTGTAGCGAAGAGCACTACCAGACAGCTCGTTTGGTAGCACAGCAGGGAATCGTGCTTTTGCAGAACGAAGGGAACGTGCTGCCCATCCAGCCCGCAGGCAAGAAGATTCTTGTCGTTGGCGAGAATGCTATCAAGATGATGACCGTAGGCGGCGGCTCCAGTTCCTTGAAGGCTCAGCACGAAATCAGTCCGTTGCAAGGCTTGCAGAATTGTCAAATCGTGAAATCGTCAAATTGTCAAATAGATTATGCCCGCGGCTATGTCGGCGACGTCGGCGGCAGCTATAATGGTGTGACGACGGGTCAGAACCTGAAGGACGACCGTTCGCCCGAAGAGCTTATCGCTGAGGCTGTGGAGAAAGCAAAGACGGCTGACTACGTAATCATCTTCGGCGGACTGAACAAAAGCAACTATCAGGACTGCGAGGGGCACGACCGTAAGACGATGGATTTGCCCTACAATCAGGACAAGCTCATCACGGCTCTTGCTGCCGTCAACAAGAACACCATCTACGTCAACATCAGCGGAAATGCCGTGAGTATGCCTTGGAGGAAACAGGTTCCCGCTATCGTTCAGGGCTGGTTTCTCGGAAGCGAGGCAGGCACAGCGCTGGCTTCCGTACTGCTGGGCGACACCAACCCAAGCGGCAAGTTGCCTTTCACTTGGTACGAAAGCCTTGACCAGTGCGGTGCTCACAGCTTTGGAGAAGCCGCTTTCCCGGGCATTTGGCGCGAGGGCAAGAAGGTTATCGACGAGGAGTACAAGGAGGGCATCTTCGTGGGCTACCGCTGGACGGACAAGCAGAAGCTGAAGCCCGCCTTCGCCTTCGGTCACGGACTGAGCTACACCACTTTCAAGGTAAGCAACCTCAAAGCACAGAACCCTGTGACAACCGACGGCAACATGACCTTTACCATAGATGTCACTAATACAGGAAACATCGAAGGCAGCGATGTGGTGCAGCTCTACATAACCGACGTTAAATGCAGCGTGGAGCGTCCCATGAAGGAATTGAAGGCTTTCCAGAAGGTGACCTTGAAACCCGGCGAGACACAGACCGTAACGCTGACAACCGACCGACGCGCGCTCTCCTTCTGGGACGAAGCTACCGACGACTGGAAAGCAGAGCCGGGCGAGTTCGTCGCATGGGCAGGCAACTCCAGCGACCGCCTTACCTGCAAAGTGAAGTTCACGTTGAAATAATACAAACACGAAATAAAACAAATGGCTGTCAGACTATCTTTTTTGCTTCCCGTACTGTTCGCTTCGAGCATACTGCAAGCCTACGACGGAGGTGTTGACCATCTTCTCGAAGGGACGCTAGTGTATTCCGGCACGGAGTCGAAGGCTGTTTTAGCCTTCGACGGCAATGCCTCGACCTATTACAGCACCAGCGAAAGCGATATGCAATGGGTCGGTCTGGACTTGGGTGAGCCACACATCATTACCCGTGTCGGCTACACGCCTGCTCCGGGCAGTCAGGGTGCAGACCGTATGCTGCTCAGCCTCTTCGAGGGAGCCAACAGTCCTGACTTCATGGACGCTATGCCCCTCTACTTCGTCAGCACCCAGCCCGCTAACGGTACAGCCACAACAGCCGACGTAAATGTCAGTCGCGGCTTCCGCTATGTCCGTTATGTGGGCGGTGCAGGCTCCTATTGCAACATCGCTGAATTGAAGTTCTACGGTCACACGGGCGAAGGCGACGACAGCCAGTTCTATCAGATTACCAACCTGCCTACGCTCAGTATCCACGTCCAGAACAATGTGTTGCCTCAAAACCGCGGAGAGGACTTCGAGTCGCAGTCTGTGCTTATCTACGACGGCGGTACGATGGTGCAGGAGTACCCCATCCTGTTCCGTGTGCGCGGCAATTTCTCTGCCACCCACGAGAACAAAGCGTTTCGCCTGAAATACAACGACGGCAAGAGCCATTATGTAATGAAGGGAGGTGTCAACGAGTCGCCCGTCAAAGCCAAGAAGTGGGTACTCATCAACAGCTATCGCGACAAGACGCTGATGCGCAACCCTGTGGCTTGGGCTATGTCTAAACGCGGAGAAAAGGACTGGACGCCCTGGAGTCAGGTTGTTGACCTCGTGGTCAACGGCGACTATCGGGGCACATATACTATTGCCGACCATGTGGATGTACACAGCGGACGCATTGACATTACGGAGATGGGCGAATGGGACACCGATGAGGAGAGCATCACGGGAGGTTATTACGTTGAGGTCGATAACAACGCCAGCCGTGAGCCTTACTGGTTCTCATCCACGCACGGCAACCCAATCTCCGTCCACGACCCCGACGAAGATGTCATTCAGCCTGAACAGTTCCAGTACATCAAGAGGACATTCAATAACATGGAGGACATTGTCTTCGGCTCGAACTACACCGACAGGGAAAAGGGACTTCGCTCCGTCCTTGATATGGAGACGTTCCTCCACTGGTTCCTGATAAGCGAGTTCAACGGCAACACCGACATGATTTGTCAGGTATTCATGTATAAGGAACGTGGCGACGACCATTTCTATACCGGCCCGATATGGGACGCAGACCTTGCCCTCGAGAACGACAAGACGACCTATCCCGCCAACGAGCGTATGGACTGGACCTACAAGGTGCGCGACACAGGAAACTGGATGGACTTCGTCAGCCGCGTCCTCTCCGACCCGTCCGTCTTTGCGCAGCTGCAGGAGCTATGGGCTTCGCTTCGCAAAAAGGGTAACTTCGAGCCGGACGATGTGGCGGCGGATGTCGATTCGCTGCGCGACGAGATACGCGCTTCCGCCAACCTGAACTTCATCCGCTGGCCTTACCTCAACCAATGGCTCTCGCTCAACCCTGCTGTTCCCGGCTCTTGGGAAGCGGAAGTGGACCGCGTGCGCGACTTCGTCCGCAACCGCGTGGCTTGGATGGACGAGATGCTCTCCTACGGCAAGTTGCATCAGGAGGACGGCATATACCAGATTGCCTCTGCCCTCGACCTCTGCACCTTCAGCCAGATTGTCAACGAGGGCGGCGAGACCGGCGCAAAGGCTGTGCTTGTGGCCGACATCGATATGACGAACTGCAACGAAGACTTCAAGCCCATCGGCACATTGTCAAATTCCTTCGCAGGAAGTCTTGACGGAAAGGGACACACCATCGCTGGCCTCCATATCAGCGGTCTTGACGACGTTGGACTCTTCGGCTATGTGGGTACATGTACGTTGAGCAATATCGTTTTTGACGAGAGTTGCTCCGTAGAGGGAAGAACCTATGTCGGTATGCTTGCCGGCTATATCAGAAACGGCATCGTCAACATCTCCGGCATCGAGAATCACGGTTCCGTCACAGCTTCAGCGAACAGCGCAGGAGCACTCGTCGGTTACGCATATAAGTCAGCAATCGTCAATATCACAAATAGCTGCAATACCGGCAGCATCACCGCAGCAACCAATGCGGCAGCACTCATTGGACCGACTTCCGGCTTCATGACTGTGGAAAACAGCTACAACACCGGCACCATTACCGACGCAACGGAAGGCAAAGAGTTCGCCTTTGCAAGCCAAAGACTTTCCATCGACAACTGCTGGGACTACACTTCCATGCAGACCAACAACATGACGGCAGAGCAGGTCGAAAACGGCTACCTCTGCTATCAACTCAACGAGAATGCGGGCAGCACCATCTGGTATCAGAACCTCGACAACGGCCTGCCGCACGACCTGTGGCCTGTGCTTGGGAGCAAAAGAGGCAAAGTTTATGAGAAGGACGGCAGCTACACCAACTACAACCCCAATCCTCCGAAGTACCGCTACTATAACCTCGTCGTCACGAAATTGAAGGGTGGCACCAGCGGTTGCATACAGTTCTCAGAGTTTGACATTCTGGACGAGAAAGGCAACGAGGTGGAAGACCTCTACATCTACGGCGGAACAGACTCAAACATCGGTCATGAGGATTGGCCCAATGCAGCCGACAACGACATCATGACCAAGTACTGCAACAGCAGGTTCAACGGCTATGCCTACTTCCTCTTCGACGCGACGCGCACCGTCAGTCTCTGCGGCTATCGAATCTATACAGCCAACGACACGGGAAGTCACCCCGAGCGCAACCCCGTCTGTTGGAAGCTCTACGGCAGCAACACCCGGCTTTCCGACGCCGACGCCATCGGCTGGGAACTCATCGAAGAGCGCGAAGAGGACTACACATTACAGGCCACCAACTATACGCCCTACGACTTCTACATCTCCGCTCCCATCAGGTCGGTGACGCTCAGCCAGCAGACCGCCTCCCTCATGCGCGGCGAGAAGCTGCAACTGCAAGCCAGCCTTACACCCACCGCTATGCAAGGCTCGACGCTGCAATGGACGAGCAGCAATACAGCGGTTGCAACGGTCAGCAATCAGGGGCTTGTCCTTGCCCGAGCGGAAGGGACAGCCGACATCATCGTCACCGTCCTCGAGGACAACACGCTGCGCGACACCTGCACCGTCACCGTCACGCCAAGAATACCCGGCTACCGCTACTATCAGTTTGCTATAGAGAAGACAAGCGGCAACACCGCGATACAGCTTTCCGAGATAGACTTGCTCGACAAAGACGGCAACGAAATATCGCCGCTCACGCTCTATGCCTTTACAGGCTCGTACTATAGCGACGAAGTTCAGGCGAACCTCTTCGACGACAATGTCAACACGAAATACTGCGGCCCCTTCTCTGCCAACAACACATTATATTTATATATAGATGCAGGCCGGGTAGTCGAACTCTCGGGCTATCGTTTCACCACAGCCAACGACACCGAGAGGAATTCAGGGCGCAATCCCGTCACATGGTCGCTCCTGGGCAGCCTTACGCAGAGCGAAGAGCCTGACGACGATGTCTGGAAACTTCTTGACCGGCGCGAGAATGACACCACGCTTGGCGCTCTCAACTACGAGCCTTACGACTTCCTCATAACGCCGCCAGTCCTGATGGGCGACGTGAACGGCGACGGCGAAGTTGACCTCAGCGACGCCATCATGGTGACGTACTATGCCCTGCACGAGGTTCCGTCCAACTTCAACGCCGATGCCGCCGACATGAACGGCGATGGCGAAATCGACCTCTCGGACGCCATCATCATCATCTACAAGAGCCTCGGCGTATTTTCTTTTGACCACGGATTAAACGGATTAAACAGATTTTAATGACGGGGACTTTGCCATTTCGCGGATTTGTCTCGGATTTAACGGATTGCCCGTTCTGACGTTCGGCTGTTCTGGCGGATTTGTAATCCGCCAGTATCGAATATAAGCATTTGCAATGCGATAGACAAAAATTGCGGGATTATAAATCCCCATATTCTATGCGGTCGGATTGCAAATCCGCCCGAACAAGGAAGCTTTTTTATTTTCTAAGGAGTCTGGGGAGTTTAAGAGTTTTTTATCGCTGCCCTGCAGCGAACCTCCTTGACTCCTTTCCTCCTTAGAATAAATAGTCTCCGCGACAGAATTCTCTAAGGAGTCTGGGAGTATAGGAGTTTTTTATCGCTGCCTTGCAGCGGGATTTTACAATTTCACAATTCAATTGTCCAATTGTCAGATTGTCCAATTGTCAAGATGCTGTAGTTAATCATGTTTTTTAATGGTTATTGGTTATAGGTTATTGGTTATTATTGCTGTCCGCTAAAACTTTTTGTTCTGTTATAAAATTAGGCTGAAATCCGAACGAGGATTCCAGCCTTTTTGTTACCTTTGTTTTTGCCACAAAACTTCAATAACATGAACAAAGGTACACATTTTATCGGACAGCC
>JAFXZK010000139.1 GCA_017541265.1 Bacteroidaceae bacterium
GCCAAGCTCACGATAGCTCATGTCACCGCTTAAATACTCGGCAATAATCTCTTCTCGTTTCTTAATTGATACTTTCTTGAACTTCATAAGTTAATACATTTATTGTTCCTAAATGTGTCAACCTATTTCAGTATAAGACATGAAAAAAGGCAAGGAGCTTTCCTTATATATTATATATTACCCATTATATAATATGTAATTATAATATAATATATAGTCTTCGCACTTTTCTCGAAAATGCGTGTTGCAAGTGTTGCAAGCGTTGCGGTAAGTTTTATCCTACAAAGTTTCGCCGGCCTCTATGACGTTGAGCATCTTGATAGTGCTCTTGATGGCGGCTTCGGTCTGGTCGGCATCGAGACCGCGCGTACGGAGGATGCGGTCGTTCCAGTTCCAAGTAATGACGGTCTGGACGAGGGCATCGGTGCGACCGCCCGGAGGGATGCTGACGGAATAATTGGTCAGCCACGGGAACGAGCGGCCAAGACGGTTCTTGTAGATGTGGCGGATGGCACGGACGAAGGCGTCGAACTGACCGTCGCCCTTTGCGCTCTCCTCGTAGGTCTCGCCGTTCACTTCGAGACGGACGCTTGCAAGGGGTTTGAGGCCGTAAGCCGTCGTGACGACGTACGAGAGCAGCTTGACGTGTTCTTCGGGCGCACCGTGCTTCAGGACGTCGCTGACGATATAGGGCAAGTCTTCCTGCGTGACGAGTTCCTTCTTGTCGCCAAGCTCGATGATGCGCTCCGTAACACGTTTTGTCTGCTCGGGCGAGAGTTCAAGCCCAAGCTCTTCGAGGTTCTTCAAGATGTTCGCCTTGCCGGAGTTCTTGCCGAGGGCATACTCGCGCTTGCGGCCGAAGCGTTCGGGCAAAAGGGCGTTCTGGTAAAGCCCAGCCTTGTTGTCGCCATCGGCATGGACGCCCGCCACCTGCGTGAAAACGCTCTCGCCCGTGATGGGTTTGTTGGGCGGAATAGCTATGCCGCTGTAGCTCTCCACGAGTCGCGACACCTCTCCCAAGCGACTCTCATCAATATGGGTTTGTACATGGAGATGGTCTTTGAGGACAGCCTGCACGCTGGCAAGCGGCGCATTGCCCGCACGTTCGCCCAAGCCGTTGATGCTCGTATGGATGCCCTGACAGCCAGCCGTCACAGCAGCAAGGACATTGCTCACGGCAAGGTCGTAGTCGTTGTGGGCGTGGAAATCAAACAGCCCCCTCTCCGCTCCCCCTTTGGGGGAGTACTCCCTCCCTTTAAGGGAGGGTAAGGGGTGGGTCTTCATTTGATTGACAAACTCCGTCACTTCCATTGGTGTGAGGATGCCGAGCGTGTCGGGCAGCATGAAGCGCTCAATGGGCAGGTCTGCAAGGCCGTCCATAAGGGCGAAGACGTAGTCGGGGCTGTCTTTCATGCCGCCAGACCAGTCCTCGAGATAGACGTTGACGCGGATGCCTTTCTCCTGGGCGTAGGCAATGGTGCGGCGGATGTCGGCGGTATGTTCTTCAACGGTCTTGTGCAGCTGCCCTTCGCAGTGCTTACGGCTTCCCTTACACAGGAGGTTCATGCACTGGCAACCGCTTTCCACAATCCAATCCACACTCTTCGTACCATCGACGAAACCAAGCACCTCTACCCTATCGAGCTTGCCGTTCTGACTTGCCCAACGCGAGATGCTCTTGACGGCCTCCATTTCGCCTTCCGACACACGCGCGCTTGCCACCTCGATGCGGTCGACATTAAGGTCTTGCAGCAAAGCACGGGCAATCATCAGCTTCTCGTGAGGCATGAAGCTCACGCCGCTCGTCTGTTCGCCGTCGCGCAGCGTGGTGTCCATTATCTCCATTTACAATTTATTTCCTTCTCGTATTCTTCTATCTTAGAAGTATTGGAGAGCAAGAAGTCGATATCGTCGTAGGCGTTCATCAGGCAGTACTTTTTGTAGCTGTTGATGGGAAACTGTTCGCTGCGGCCTGTCGTGAGGTTCGTGACGGTTTGGTTAGGCACATCGACCTTCACCTCTGCCTTCGGATTGTCCTTTACCGTCTGGAACAGTTCTTGCTGGAACTCGCGGCTCACCACAACAGGAAGCACAAAGCAGTTCAGCAAGTTGTTGCGATGGATGTCGGCAAAGCTGCTGCTGATAACCACTCGAACGCCATAGCCCGCAATCGCCCAGGCTGCGTGTTCGCGGCTGCTACCCGAACCCCAGTTCTGTCCGCCTATTATTATCTCGTGAACGCCCTTGCGCGGAGCCTCGCTATAAGCGGGCTGGTTCATAACGAAATCTGGCATAGGCTTGCCCTCAGCATCATAGCGGAGGTCGTGCATGAAAGCGTCGCCGAAGAATTTCGGGTCGCGCGTCGTACTTGCCAAATAGCGTGCAGGAATGATGAGGTCAGTGTTACAATTGTCTATCTCGATAGGCAAGCAAGTGGATTGTATGATGTCGAATTTCTGCTTAGACATAATGGTTATTGGTTATAGGTTATTGGTTATTGAACCTCATCGATTTTTCTCGGGTCAGTTATCTTTCCTGTAATGGCTGAAGCTGCGACTACAAGCGGCGAGGCAAGGACTGTTCTTGCTCCGGGACCTTGACGGCCAACGAAGTTGCGGTTGCTGGTTGAGATGGCAAGTTTGCCTGCGGGCACCTTATCGGGATTCATCGCCAAACAAGCCGAGCAGCTGGGCAAACGAAGCTCAAAACCTGCTTCTTCAAGCACCTTGTCGATACCTTCATCTATGATTTGCTGACGAACAAGCCAACTGCCAGGCACGAGCCAAGCCACGACATTCTCCGCCTTCTTCTTGCCCTTCACGACAGAGGCAAAGGCGCGGAAGTCTTCGATACGTCCATTCGTACAAGCGCCTAAGAAACAATAATCTACAGGCGTTCCTTCAAGCTTTTGTCCAGGCTTGAACTGCATGTAATCAAGTTGTGCAAGGAACTGTGCCCGGTCAGCCTCGGGGATGCTTTCGAGCGTCGGGATGCACTCGTCAATAGCAATACCTGCACCAGGATTCGTGCCGTAAGTGATGCGTGGCTTGATGTCTTCGGCGCGATAGGTCACTTCCTTATCGAAGACGGCGTCTTCGTCGCTCTTGAGCTTCTTCCATTCCTCCACAGCCTTATCCCAAGCCTCGCCCTTCGGCGCATACTCGCGACCTTTCAGATAAGCAAACGTCGTCTCGTCGGGAGCAATGATGCCTGCGCGGCTGCCCATCTCAATAGAGAGGTTCGAAAGCGTGAGGCGGCCTTCCATCGACATGTTACGAATCGTGCTGCCTGCATACTCGACGGCATAGCCCGTTGCACCGCTTGTCGTCATCTGTGCCATGATGTATAGTGCAACGTCCTTTGCGGTAACACCTTTCTGCAACTCACCATCGATGTTGATGCGCATGGTTTTTGGCTTCTGCTGAAGGATGCACTGCGAAGCGAGCACCTGAGCCACTTCGCTCGTGCCGATACCCATTGCAATAGCACCCACAGCCCCGTGCGTACTTGTATGCGAGTCGCCGCAGACAATCGTCATGCCTGGCAAGGAGAGTCCCTTTTCAGGACCAACCACATGAATGATGCCGTTGTCTTTCGTCCCCATAGCAAAGTGACGGATACCAAACTCCTTGCAATTGGCGGCAAGTGTCTCAACCTGCTTGCGACCAACAGGGTCGTCGATGCGTTCCTGCTGGTCGCTTGGCGTGTTGTGGTCGGGCATAGCGACGATGTGGTCAGGGCGGAAAGGCTTGATGCCCTTGTCGCGCAACGTGTCGAAAGCCTGCGGGCTTGTCACCTCGTGCGCATAAAGGCGGTCAATATAAAGTTGTGTAGGTCCGTCCTCTACGTTCTGCACAACGTGAGCGGACCAAATTTTATCAAAGAGCGTCCTCATCCTCTATTTTGAATTTTGAATTTATAAATTTTGAATTAAGACTTAAACTTATTTATACAATCAATATACGCTTCGACTGATGCTGTGACGATGTCGGTATTTGCACCGAAGCCGTAATAGATTTTGCCGTCGTATTCCACTTGCATGTGAACCTTGCCCATATCGTCGGAACCCTTCGAAATAGCTTGGATTGTGAACTCTCTCAAAGTCATCTGGCGCTTGATGATGGTCTTCAAAGCCTTGATTGCAGCATCCACAGGGCCGTTGCCCGAAGCGGCACTTTCGAACTTCTCGTTGGCGATAAGAAGCCCGATACTTGCGACGCTGCGGACACCCTTGCCGGTCGTGACTTGCAGATAGTCAAGTTTGACGTTATGCGAAGCCGTGCGGTCGGCACCAGCCAGCACGAGAATATCGTCGTCGGTAATCTCCTTCTTCCTGTCGGCAAGCTTGAGGAAGTCCTCGTAAATCTTGTCGAGACGTTCGTCGCTCACCTCTACGCCATTGACGTTGAGACGATATTTCAAGGCAGCGCGGCCGCTTCTTGCCGTCAATACGATAGCGTTATCGTCGATACCCACGTCCTTCGGGTCCATAATCTCGTAGGTCGAAGCATTCTTGAGGACGCCGTCCTGATGGATGCCGCTGCTGTGCGCGAAGGCATTCCTGCCGACAACCGCCTTGTTTGGCTGCACAGGCATATTCATCAGGGAGCTGACCATGCGGCTCGACGGATATATCTTCGTCGTGTTGATGTTCGTGTCGATGCCCAGGTCGGGATGCGTCTTGAATATCATCGCAATCTCTTCGAGAGAGGTGTTGCCAGCCCTTTCGCCTATGCCGTTTATCGTAACCTCTGCTTGACGCGCGCCGTTCAGCACGCCAGCCACCGTGTTTGCCGTCGCCATTCCAAGGTCGTTGTGGCAATGGGTAGAGAGGATGCTCTTGCCGGCAGCAAAGGCATCAACGTGCTCGTAGAGGTACTTAATCTTCTCGCCGTACTCGTAGGGCGTGCGGAAGCCCGTCGTGTCGGGGATGTTGCAGACCGTAGCACCAGCCTTCGTGACAGCTTCAATGACGCGGGCCAAGTACTCATTATCCGTGCGGCCAGCATCTTCGGCATAGAACTCCACATCCTCGACGAACTTCTTGGCATACTTCACGGCAGCTACAGCACGCTCGATGATTTCCTCGGGCGTAGAATTGAACTTGTAGCGGATGTGGCTCTCGCTCGTGCCAATGCCCGTGTGAATGCGCTTGTGCTTCGCATATTGCAAAGCTTCGGCAGCGCAGTCGATGTCCTTCTCCACGGCGCGTGTCAGGGCACAAATCGTTGGCCAAGTCACAGCCTTGCTGATTTCTATCACACTGTTGAAGTCGCCGGGGCTGCTGATAGGGAAACCAGCCTCGATGACATCCACGCCAAGTGCCTCGAGCTGCTTGGCGACCTGAATCTTCTCCACCGTGTTGAGCTGACAGCCCGGCACCTGCTCACCGTCCCTCAATGTCGTGTCGAAAATAAAAAGCTTATCCATTTGACAATTTGACTATTTACGATTTTACAATTTGCGCGTGCAAAGGTACGAATAAGCACGCGAAATACAAAAGAAAAGCATGTTTTTCTTTCTCAAACAAAAACTATTGGGCATATAAGTCTCATAGAGCCTATATGTCCTATATTCTGCTTAGGAACTCTTTTGTTACAGTGAAGCTCTTGTCTGCCATTGTGTCCCAGAAGTTGAGGTACTGGTCGAAGTGTTCCTCCACGCCTGGGGTATCGCTGATGATGCGGAAGCTGAGCATAGGCACCTTCCAAAGGTGGCAGACCTGGGCGATGGCTGCACTCTCCATATCGACGGCGAGACCTTCCGGGTACTTCCCCTTGATGACATCCAACTCTTCGCGTTGGGTGATGAACTGGTCGCCCGTGCAAATCATACCCGGCACAATGCGGACATCGGCTTTGAGAGATGTGGCAATGCCAACGAGACGTTCGTCACCCTTGAAGAGCTTCGGTAAGCCCTGGACTTGTCCCGGGTCGCAGTTGTCGCCGCAATAGACATCGTGGTAGCAGATTTGGCTGCCGACGACCACGTCCATCACCCTGAGCTTCGCGTCAATACCTCCTGCCACGCCTGTCGAGATGATGTAGTCGGGATGGAACGATATGATGAGATTCGTCACGCCCGACGCTGCGTTTGTCTTGCCGATGCCGCACTGCAACAGCACCACCTTGTTCTCTCCCATTGTGCCGACAAGGAACTTCTGGGGGCCTATCTGTACTGTCCCCGTGTCTTGCAGCATGGCAGCAACCTGATTGTACTCAACGGTCATTGCCGTCAATACACCTATGGTCTTTTGCATACTCATTATTGATGATTTTGGGGCAAAGATACAAAATAGTTGAAAGTTGAAAGTTGAAAGTTGAAAGTTTTTTTTGTTTCTCTTCAAAAAATGGATTTTAGTTATAATCTATTCGAAAGTGTCATTTATATTTTGTAACTTTGCAGGCATGAAATATGATTCGAAAATGTGTGAGACGCTGCTTGAGTCTCATGGCATAAAGCCTACGGCCAACCGCATCCTAGTGGTAAAGGCTCTGGCTGAGTCCCTGCGCCCTATGTCACTCAGCGAACTGGAGTGCGAGATTCTGTCTGTCGATAAATCAAGCGTGTTCAGGGTGCTGACATTGTTGCGGGAATATCACCTTGTGCATGTCATCGAGGACGGTGGCGACGGCGTTCGCTACGAGCTTTGTCGCAGTACGGACGGCCATGAGCACGACGACGACCAGCACGTTCACTTCTACTGCGAAGAATGCCATCGTACGTTCTGCCTTACCGACATACCTATTCCCACCATTAATTTGCCGGAGGGCTACGTCCTTGAAAACATCAACTATATGGCCAAGGGACGCTGTCCAAAGTGCGCCCACAAGAAAGAAAATTCTTGGTAGAACACAGTTTGCAACCCAGTTGCACGGAATCCATCGTACCTTTGCACCAGCAAAACAAAAGAAAGACTTCTATATTATGGTACTTGAATGGATTGAACAATACTGGGACGCATTGGTCATGATGACTGCCGAAATGGCTCCCTATCTGCTTCTGGGTTTCTTTATCGCAGGTGTGCTGCGTGTTTTTGTTCCGCGAACGCTGTATTACAAGCATCTTGCAAAGCCGGGCATGAAGAGTGTCGTAAAGGCAGCCGCGCTTGGCGTTCCCTTGCCACTTTGCTCGTGCGGTGTCATCCCAACGGCTGTCAGTCTTCGTAAGGAAGGAGCCAGCCACGGAGCTTGCACAAGTTTCTTGATTGCCACGCCACAGACGGGCGTTGATAGCATTGCAGCCACCTTTTCTCTTATGGGCTTGCCATTTGCTATCGTACGTCCCATCGCTGCTCTGTTCACAGCAATGTTTGGTGGATGGCTGGTTAGCAGGTATGCACACGAAGCCCCAATCAACTCCCCAACAATGAAGGAGGACAGTCATTCTCTTCCAACGAGGAAGAGCTGGATGAAGTGCTTGAAGGAGGTGCTTTACTATGCTTTTGTCGAGATGATGCAAGATGTGGGGAAATGGCTCGTCATCGGTTTGCTCATAGCTGCACTCATCACTGTTGCTGTCCCGAATGAATGGCTGGCTGCACTGCACGACTATAAGTTGCTGAATATGCTCATCGTGCTTGCTGTAGCCATTCCTATGTATGTCTGTGCGACAGGCAGCATCCCCATTGCCGTCTCGCTGATGGCCAAGGGACTGACACCTGGTGCCGGTCTGGTACTGCTGATGGCTGGTCCTGCTGTCAACTCTGCCTCGATGCTTGTCATAGGTAAAGTGTTCGGCAAACGAACGCTCTGGCTCTACCTTCTCTCCATCATCGTCGGTGCTATGCTCTTTGGGCTGGGTATAGACTATCTGTTGCCGCAGGAGTGGTTTGCCGTGCAGAGCGGTATTTTAGAAACGGCTTGTCACGATGAAGGCATCAGCATCTTCTCCTACATCTGTACAGCCTTGTTGCTTGTGCTCCTGCTGAGGGCTCTTTTTGTTAAACATCATCACCATCATCACGAGGAAGCAGAACTGGAATCGTGTATATTATATAATGTAGAGGGAATGAAGTGCAATCATTGTGCCGAGAACGTGAAACGGGCCATTGCCGCCGTCGAGGGCGTTGAGCAGGTGGAAGTCTCTCTTCACGAAGGAACGGCAACCGTCAAGGGTTCGCCCAACGAAGCCGACATCCTTCATGCCGTAGAGAGCATTGGCTTCGTAGCTTCTACATAATTTTTGTTGCCCTCAGATTTGGGAAATACATTGTTTATTCGTACCTTTGCTGCAAAATAATATATTTTTCATGAAAAGGACGCTCCTAATTTGTAATTTTCTGCTCTTTGCTGCAGCATTGATGGCAGACACCGACGTGACCAACACTTACATCGAGAACCCCGACTTCGAGGCCCGCTTTGCCGGATGGATTAACAATGACTTCTACTACGTCACCAACTCGAGCTTCAGCCGCAAGCACGGCAAGATATACATGGAGCGCTGGGTGGCCTCTGGCAGCAAGATACCCAATGTGGAGATTAGCCAGGACCTCAATCTGCCTGCCGGTACCTACATGCTGACCGCCGGATGCCAGAATGTGCAGCAGAAGGGCAACATCGAGGCTTGCACGGGCGCAATGCTCTATGCCAACGACGTAAATGTGACGGTGACGGAGAGCCAGGACTACAGCCTGACCTTCACCGTCCTGCAAGGCGTGACGCGCATCGGCTTCAAAGTGACCTCCACGAATGCTAACTGGGCTTCCATAGACAACGTGAAGCTGACCCGCTTAGACACCAACATAGAGGCTGAATATGCGGAACTGCAGAAGCTCATCAGCACAGCCCAAGAGGTGCTTGGTGGCAGCGAGGAGGGAAGTCAGGCCGAAGGTGCAGAGGAACTAGCAGCAGCCATCGCCGAGGCAAACAGCTTGATAGGGACTGGCGGCAACGAGGGGATAGGCGCAACAGCCAAGCGCCTCAGCGACGCCACACTGAACTACCGAATCCTGAATGCTCCGACCACAGGCACAACGCCAAGGGTGACGTCAACCAATAGTTTCGTGGCAGCCGGTGCCACTGTCCTTTTGGGGCGCATGACGGCAACCCCGACCACGCCGAGCGCCATTCTGGAGAGAGGCTTCTGCTGGAGCACCAGTCCCGAGCCGACCATCTTCGACAACCGCTCCACACACACCTTCTCTGCCAACGGGGAAATCTACCGCATGGAGAAGCTGCAGCCCGGCACCATGTACTACGTCCGCCCCTACATCCTTTTGAAGAACTACAGGCTGGCATACGGCGACATCATCAAGGCCCCCACCCTGCCCAAAGGCACTGTGACAGCCGACTACGACAACGGCGGCAGTACAGAGGAGAACTACCGAATCGCCTCTGCCGTAGAGGAGATAAAGTGGCTCTACAACAACATCTCGTCCGTAAAGGGCATCAACCTGAGCGTACACTATAGCGCAGGCACGCCGACTGCCGACTGCTCCTACGGCGGCTGGATGCGCGTCGGTGCAAACTCATCCTATCAGCAGACGGGCACCATCCTCCACGAGACCAACCACGGCGTGGGTGTCGGCACGAGCGACGTATGGTGGGACGAGGACTACCGCGCCGACGGCAACCGAGGCAAATGGCTCGGCCCGCGCGCCACACAGATGATACAGTTCTTGAACAAGGACAACAGCGCATACATGACGGGCGATGACACGCACATGTGGCCCAGCTCGTCCTACAGCGGACCCAACTACGGCATCAACGGCTCGTGGGAGGACACATACAACCCGGAGAATACATTATTATATTATGGTAATGTGCTCATCACACACGCCCTGCATCAGGACGGCCTCGTTTGCTCCTCGTCTGTCGGCTTCGCTTCGCCGGCCTACACCTTCGCACAGGAAGACGAAGCGAAGTACTACATCAAGACCACCGACGTAGCCTTCGGCAACGAAACCTCGATGCTCTATGTGACGGAGAGCGGCACACTGACACAGAAACTGGCAAGCGCGGCAAAGGCTCAAACGGACGACAACTTCGCCTGGAACATCCTCTACGACGCAAAGACAGCTTACTACATCCTGCGCAATGTGGGCACGGGAAAACTGCTCTCCTGCTCAAACCAGAAGTTCAAAGTCATGGCACGCACTTCAGCCACAGCAGCGGAACGTGTGCAGCTGCTACCGTCGAGGTCGAATTTCAAGAAAGGCGGCCTCAACATGCCATCGTACTGGATTACCATCAATAAGACAGCGATGAAAGTCGCCAGCAAAACCTCGGTAACTGGCGACACCTTCGATTCTGCTGACAACAACACCCAACAGCATTGGCTGGTAATGACCCCGGAGCAGATGACGACCTTCGACCAGTACTGCACCTCAAAGGCAACGCCCAAGCTGGATGCCATCATGGCGGCTGCACAGGAGTCAATGGATACGGATTGTATGCCCACCTCGGAAGGAACAAGCATAGAGGAAGCCGCAGAGCCTATGACGAGCCTTTTGACAGCCATTAAGACAGAAAAGGACAGCTATGGCGTGGACGACATAGAAGACGCTATCACCAACCTCCGCAGCACCTTCATCGCCTATCTTGGAAACGTGCAGCCAGCCTCTCCCGAACAGCCCGTTCCCGCTTCGTGGCTGATAGAGAACCGTAGCTTCGACGAGAGCAGCGATGGCTGGACCAACGGGCCGGCAAGCATCAAGAATGGTGTGGCCGAGTTCCTCGAGACGACGTTCAACACCTATCAGACGCTACCCCAGCTCCCCGCAGGCAACTACATGCTGACGGCAAACGCCTTCCAGCGTCCCGGCACCTACCAGAATGCCTATAACGACTGGGCGGAAGGCAAGGGAACCGTCAAAGCACAGCTGTTTGCCACAGGCGGCGGAAGCACGGTCACTCAAGTGGTGCAGAACATTTGGGACGGTGCCAGCGAAGCCAAGAAGACAGGACAATGCGTGAAGATGGACGACCTCTACGTCCCCAACAACGCTCTGGCAGCCAACTCATGGTTCACGGACGGATGCTATGAAAACAATCTCCCCGTCAACTTGACCGCAGCCTCGACCCTGAGGATTGGCATACGCTCAACGAAGAGCGACGCATCGTGGTGGACTTGCTACGACAACTTCGGCCTGCTCTTCTTCGGTCCGTACGACGCAGCCACCGGAATAGGCCACACGGAAATAGATTCCTCACCCTTCACGCTCCACGCTTCACCCTCAGAGTGGTACGACCTGAACGGCCGCAAGCTCAACGGAAAGCCCACCAAGAAAGGGATATACCTCCACAACGGGAAGAAAGCCGCAATCAAGTGAGCTTTTCAATCAATTCCTGTCGTAAATCAAATCTTCGGGTGTCTGGCTGAGCATGCGCGTCATAGCATAAAAGTTTTTGCCAAATTGTTTGGCAGTATAATTAATTAATGGTATATTTGCACAAAAATAATGAACTATTAACCATAAACTTTTTTTCATTATGATGAAAGCTCAGTTATTTAATATCGTGGGATTATTGTTTATCATAATCGGAGCATTTATTGGATACAAGAAGGATAACGGCAAGATTTTTCTGGTTTGCCTGATTATTGGAGGCATTCTTTTGATTATCTCCAACATCTTGGCACCTGATACTGACTGCTATGATTGAGGCAATCCCTGATTCTATTAAACAAGAATGTATTATACAAATCAATTAATAACTTAAATCCAAAAACAAAACATGAAAAAGTACATTGCTGAATGCATCGGCACGTTTGTGCTGACATTCCTCGGTTGCGGTGCAGCCGTAAGTCTTGGTTGTGCAGAAACAAACACTGCTGCAGTAGTTGGAACAGCCATCGCCTTTGGTCTCGCAGTTGTTGCTATGGCTTACACCATCGGCGGTGTATCGGGTTGCCACATCAATCCTGCCATCACGCTGGGCTGCCTCGTTACAGGTCGCATCAGCAGCAAGGACACCATCGGTTACATGGTTGGTCAAGTCGTTGGCGCTATCATAGCAGGTGCAGCACTGGTATTCCTCTATCCTGGCTCAGGGCTTGGCACGAACGGCATCGGAGCTGGTTGCAACGGCTGCTGGTGCATTGCTCTTACAATCGAGATTATCCTGACTGCCCTCTTCGTTCTGGTTGTGCTTGGCGCTACGCACAAGACAAATGGTGCCACTGGCAACTTCGCAGGCTTGGCAATTGGTCTCTCGCTGATTCTCATTCACCTGGTAGGCATCCACTTCACCGGCACGAGTGTGAACCCAGCCCGCAGCATCGGTCCCGCTCTCTTCGCTGGTGGCGAAGCTCTTGCCAACCTTTGGATCTTCATCGTCGGTCCCTTCGTAGGTGCCCTCGTTGCAGCAATCCTCTGGAAACTCGTTGAGACAAAAGAATAAAGAACTTACGCTTTGATACATGAAACCGCCTGCGCGTCAAAGCGTGGGCGGTTTCTATGATATTATGGAATACATGTCACAGGAAGGCTACGACAAGATTGTAGCCGAGTTACGCCAACTTGAGACCGTGGAGTTGCCACGGGTGAAGGATGCGATAGCGGAGGCACGCGACAAAGGTGACCTCAGCGAGAACTTCGAGTACCATGCCGCGAAGCGCGAACAGGGGAAGCTTCTAGGCAGGATACGTTTCATGCAGAGAGTGCTGGAGTTTGCCAGAGTGATTGACAAGTCGAAGCTACGCAGCGACGGCATCGGTCTGCTGAACAAGGTCGAAATGGTCAATCTGGGCAACAACGCCAAGATGACCTACACAATTGTCAGCCCGCACGAAGCGAACATGAGTGAAGGCAAGCTCTCCATCAAGTCGCCCATCGCACGCGCGCTCTTGGGCAAGAACGAAGGCGACATCGTGGAAGTTCGCGTGCCTGTAGGCATCTTGAAGCTTCGCATCGAAAGCGTCACACGATAATATACGCATATTATATAACCATGAATTGCACGAATTACACGAACCGATCCTTGTTGCCAAGGGTGTAGCAAATTCGTGTAATTCGTGCAATTCGTGGTTAAAAGAAAAAGTGTTGAACAGCTTTAGCTACGCCGTCGCGGTCGCAGCTGTCTGTGACGAAGGTTGCCGCTAGCCTGACGGGGCGCTTGGCATTTCGGGTGGCACATGATATGGCTGCAAGGCGCATCATATTCAGGTCGTTGTAGCCGTCGCCACAGCAAAGCAAGTCGTCTGTCTTGCCCCCTACCCTTTTCAGAAGATCTTGAAGAGCGAGAGCTTTGTCTATACCTTTTGGCACAACTTCAAGCAGGAAGCTCTCGCTGCGATAGGCATCAAGACAGCCCTCGAACTGCTTCCTTATTCTTCGCTCCAAGTGCCAGAGTTTGCGGGGCGGCCCTGTGATGATGCATTTGTGCTGCGGCTCTGTGATGGCTGCGGCAAAGTCATCCGTCTCGAACAAAGGCATCTTGTTGGCTCGTGAAATGTAGTTCGACCATTCGTCGGGCTTGCCTTGCACAACGATGTTGTTACCTTTGTAGCCATGAATGCGGAAGTCCACGCTGACAGCTTCCGCAAGCTGTGGGACAATGCTGAGAGGGATGGCCTGTTCCTTGATGGCTTTACCTTCGGCACAATCCCATACGAGGCTGCCGTTGTAGGCAATGATGAAGCCTCGATGCCTTTGCATTTCCAGTTGTTCGGCATAAGGAAGGATGCTGTAAAGAGGCCGGCCACTGGCAATGATAACGGTAAGCCCGCGCTGCTGCGCTTCAATCAAGACTTGCTGCGTGTAGGGCGTAACAGTCTTGCTTGAAGTGAGCAAAGTCCCATCGAGGTCAACGGCAAGGAAGCGGAGCATGGAATATAAGTTGAAAAGTTAAAAGGTTAAAAAGTTAAAAGGTTATTCTGGGCGGTAGCAAATTCTTCACTTTTCACTCTTCACTTTAAGTATGAGCGTTGTGGCTCCAATCGTGATGACAGCTCCGTCTTGCAGGCGGATGCGGTCTTGGTCGCGGAGGATATCGTTCATGTAGAAGGTGCCTGTGCCCGACGGCGCATCACGGAGGATGTACTGCAGCTGCCCGTCCTTGCCTTTCTGCACGCGGATGATGCAGTGGCGTGTGTCAACACTTGGATCGACAGTCTCAATGGGTTTGTTGATGTTTGTGCCATGAACATAGCGCCCAAAGACATTGTCGCCCATCTCAAGGGGAATCTCCTGACGGTAGTGGAAGGCATTTTCGACGACGATAATAGAAGCCCCCAAAGCCCCCTCCAACTCCCCCTTTGGGGGAGTGTCTGTTGCTGCCTCGAGACTCTCCCCTACTTTTGAGGGGACGGGGGAGGCTGGAATCTTAATGGCGAACTGCTTATTACACTCGCTGCAAACGAAGACGAGACGCTGACCAGGTTGGTAGCGCGTCTCGTCGAAAACCGTATAGCTGTTGCACTTGGGGCAACGAACCTTCTTCATTTAATTGAAAATTGAAAGTTGAAAATTGAAAGTTCCATTCCACCCCTTTCCCTTCTGCTTGGATGGAGGGCTGGAGATGAGGCTTTTATTCGATGGGCTTCACTTCATCCTTCACTTGGCAGGGCCAAGCGTGAGAGAGGCTGTTGTCGTCTGCTTTCATCCTGCGTATTTCTGCGTATGCTTCGTCCTGCGTCGCAAAGCCGGGAATGATGACGCGAACCATGCCGCCGAACTCACAGGCTTTGGCATTATAGCCTTTCTCTTGTAGTCTTCCGGCATAGCTGATGGCGCTCTTCTCGCTGATGGCACTTGCAAGGACGATGACATAAGGAGCGACCCCCTCTAAACCCTTCGGGCCTCCGTCGCTTACGCTCCCCAATTGCTCCGCTACCAACGGGCAATTGCCCCGAGGGGAGACTTCCTTGGCAGGGGCAGCCCCCTCTAAATCTTCACGAGGGGAGACTTCTTCGACAGAGATTTGCTTAACCTCTTCGGCGGAACGGGATTCGTGCTTGGTATCTCCCCCTCGAGGAAGAAGGAGGGGGGCTGTAAGTACACTCTCAGCCTTCTGTCCTCCACCCATTGCGACTGGATTGCTGTAGGGCGACGTGAAGGTGAAGAAGAGCACAATGGAGGCTGCCACAGCACCCACATAGTTGAAGACACGGCGGTTGATACGGATGATGATGGTGTCCGCGTCGGCAGCGATTGATGTCAACCTTGTCTTCCTGCCTTTCTGCTTCTTGTCTCTGTGCTGCCGAGCTTCGTGGCTCAGCTTCGAGAATGGAATGGCATCAAGACCATAGTATGCAGGCGAAGCGATACCCGACTGCATAGGCACGAAGCAAACCTCCTGACTGTCTGCGTCACGAAGCAGGTAGCCCATGCCGCCCATAGAGGCAGTACCGTCTTCTTCGAGAGCCTGCTGCAGCTCATCTGCATATTCCACACACATCATACGCGCATCATAGCGCGACAGATTGTGCAGTTTGGAGAGCGAGGAAATGAAGTCCTCGCCGGCTTCCTTTTCATCCCATTGGAAAGTAACGGTGCGATAAGGGGGCAGGAAGATGCCCTCCTCATCAACGCGACGGCTGCTCATATCCTTGACGATGAAGGTTCCCAGCTGCGGAACACTCACCTCGTCATGGGTGAGGAGCATGTACTCTATATGTGTCGAAAGTTCAATCATGGCTTATTCTTCCTTTGCTGCCTTAATCTGCTCTGCCACTTCGGGTTTAATCTTGTATCGCTTGTTCAATCCTTTAACTATGTCGTTGGTGATGTTATACTTGGGATTGGCGACAAGGAGGTTGTCGCCAGCCTTCACCATCACATAGTCGTACTTCTTGGTCTTGTTGTATCGCTTCAGGAAGGACTGGATGCTGTCGCGGGCCTCCTCGTTGATGCGTGCCTGCTCCAGAGCAAACTCGTTCTGCAGGCGGTCTGCCAGCTCAGCCAAGTCGTTCTGTTCTTTCTGAATGGAATTCTGTGCACGTTCCAGCTCGTCGCGCGTCGTGAACTCGTTGCTCTCGTACTTCTTCTGTACGGCGGCGGCATGGCTCTCCAGGGCACGCTGCTTCTGTGCCAGTGTCTTCTGGATGTTATTGCCCTTGCGCGTGAGCACCTCGCTGTAATCCTTGTAAAGCTGGTACTGACTCATGAGCGTGTCGAGTTCCACATAGGCAATCTTGATGCCGACGGTCTGCTCCGTTTGGGTGCCGCTTTCGTTTGTCACTTCCTCTTCATTCTTGGCACCGCAAGCGCCGAGCAGCAGTGCTGCAGCCGCAAAAGCGGCAAAAGTAAGATACTTCTTCATTTCTTTCTTTACATTATTGCATTTGCTGTGCAAATATACAAATAAAAAGCCAAACCGCAAGCGATAAGAGTCTTAATGAAACTTAAAAAGCATAAACTTTCCATTTCTTTGCAGTTATGTTGAATAACTAAGCGTGGCTAATTGACAAACTAGGCGTGTCTAGTTGGCAAACTAAACGTGTCTAGTTGACAAACTAGGCGTGTCTAGTTCCCCGGTTATTTGTACTTCTGTACTGATGTTGCACGCAGTGGATGCCACGATCACGCATGGCCTTACTGCCACCAATATGTGTGCTGCCGAACTTGCTGCCGGGCTTCAAAATCATCTTGACGCACAAAAACAACACGGATAAGGCAACAATTACGAGGGTAAGTAGTGCAAGTTTCAACATTATTCATTATCTTTGCTGCAAATATACAATAATATATAGAAATATAGAGTTATATATAAAAGAATTTATAACAAATATGGATAAAATGTCATTGCAACCCCAGAGTGTATTCAAGTGCTTTGCACAAGTGAACCAAATACCGCGTCCGTCGAAGAAGGAAGAGAAGATGATTGACTTCCTGCTCGACTTCGGACAGAAGCTTGGTCTCGACACCCGGCGAGACGAGACGGGCAACGTCATTATCCGCAAGCCTGCGACACCCGGCATGGAGGACAGGCAGACGATTGTCCTGCAGAGCCATATGGATATGGTATGCGAGAAGAACCGCGACGTAGAGTTCGACTTCTCGAAGGATGCCATCCAGACTTACATCGACGGCGAGTGGATGAAGGCAAAGGGAACAACCCTGGGTGCCGACGACGGCATTGGTGTGGCAATGGAAATGGCTATTCTCGAAGCGACAGACATCCAGCACGGTCCGCTGGAATGCGTCTTCACGCGCGACGAAGAGACCGGCCTGACCGGTGCCGAGGGCATGAAGTCCGACTTTATGACGGGGCGTCTGATGGTCAATCTCGACAGCGAGGACGAGGGACAGATCTTCGTCAGCTGTGCCGGTGGCTGCAGAACGCTTGCCCAGTTCGACTATACAGAAGAGCCGCTGCCCGCAGGCTTCTTTACCTTCACGCTTGCCATCAAGGGACTGACGGGCGGTCACAGCGGCGACGACATCAACAAAAAACGCGCTAATGCCAACAAACTGCTTGCCCGCTTCCTCTACCTCTGCCATAAGAAGTACGACCTTAGGCTCATTGACATACAGGCTGGCGGTCTTCACAATGCCATTCCACGCGAGGCGTGGTGCATGTGTGCCGTCCCCATGAAGGACAAGGAGAGCATCGCCGCCGACTGGAACATCTTCCAGGCCGACGTTGAGGAAGAGTACAGCGTCACCGAGAAGACGATGGTCTTTACGCTCGAAAGCGAGGAGGCAGGCACAGTCGCAATCGAGAAGGACTGCGCACAGCGGCTCATCAAGGCTTTGCAGGCAGTTGATAATGGCGTCTTTGCCGTCTGTCAGGATCTTGACCTTGTGGAAACAAGTAGTAACTTGGCAAGCATCCACAAAGTGCCTGAGACAAAGACCATCGACGTGAACAGTAGCCAAAGAAGCAGTATCTACAGCGCCCGCGTCAATATGGCGAACACCTTTGCCGCAGTCTTCGAGCTGGCAGGAGCAAGAGTTGACATTGGCGAGGGTTATCCTGGTTGGAAGATGAACCCGAATAGCAAGATACTGGCCATTGCCGTCGAGCAGTACAAGAAGCTCTTCGGGAAAGACCCCATCGTGCTCGGCATCCATGCAGGCCTCGAATGCGGACTCTTCAGCGAGAAGTTCCCCGGCATGGATATGATAAGCATGGGACCGACGCTTCGCGGCGTCCACAGCCCCGACGAGAAGCTCCTCATCCCGACTGTCCAGATGGTATGGGACCACTTGCTTGCCATCCTTGAGAACGCTCCAAAGGCGTTATAACGTCATAACGATATAACGTAATAACGACACCAATGAAACTAAAGCTCCTTCTCCCTCTGCTAGCTGTGCTGACGGCTGCCTGTGCTGATTACGAAAGCTTTTCGAGCAACCCAGGTTTCCGCCTCCTCTTCTCGGCGGACACCGTTGCCTTCGACACACTCATCAGCACCATACCAAGCAGCACCAAGACGCTGTACGTCTACAACTTCAATGGCGACGGCGTTCGCATCAGGACAATCATGCTTGAGAACGGTGCCAACAGTCACTTCCGTGTCAATGTGGACGGACGCTTTCTTGTCGGTGGTGCATGGAGTGACTTCGAGGTGTTGCGCAACGACAGCCTTATCGTCCGCATTGAGATGACTCCACCTGAAGCGGGGAGCAACGAGCCGCTGTATTTTGAAGACAAGCTTCACTTCCTCTTGGAGAACGGGGCGACACAGACGGTCGTGCTTACAGGAGGTGCTCTCGATGCCTACATCAAGAAGGGAGGCATGATTATCGAAGCCGACGAGACATTCCTGACGGACAAGCCATACGTCATTTATGACTCGCTCGTAGTGAAGCCCGACGCAACACTCACTCTCACGGAAGGCACCACGCTGATGTTCCACGACAAGGCGGCGCTGCACGTCTATGGCAAGCTGCTGGTTCAGGGAAGCATAGAAAAGCCCGTCGTGCTGCGAGGCGACAGGATGGACCACATGTTCGACTACCTCCGCTACGACAACACGCCAAGCCGATGGGAAGGCATCATCATCCACAAAGACAGCTATGGGAGCACGCTCTTCCAATGTGACCTGCACAGTTCGCGCTTCGGAATCATCTGTGAAGACACGGAACAGGAGACACCCGACGAGACAAAACTGTCCGTCACGCTGGATTGCTGCGTCCTGCACAATATTGGAGGCGACGGCCTGCAACTCAACAATTGCGTCACGAGCGTCACCAATACGCAGATAAGCAACACGCTCGGACATACCGTCAACATCAGCGGCGGCACTCATACCTTTATATATTGCACGATTGCCCAGTTCTATCCCTTCAGCGCCAATCGCGGCGACGCTCTGCATCTTGCAAGCAGCGAAGACGGCAGCGAATACGGTATGTTGCGCAAGGCGCACTTCATCAACTGCGTCATCACAGGCTACAGCAACGATGTCATCATGGGCGAGAACATTCCGGATGACGGTTCGTGCAGCTACCTCTTCCACCACGGCTTCCTCAACACACCGGCAGTGGATGACGAGGAGCATTTCGTGGCTTGCATTTTCGACCAAGACAAGAAAGTTGGCGAGGACGAAATGCTCGTTCGGCAGGATAACTTCATACTCTTCGATACCCAGAACTTCATATACGACTTCACGCCAAAGGCAGAGAGTGCCATCCGTTCTCTTGCCGACGGAAGCATCGAAGGGCTGCCTACGTTCGACAGGAAGGGCGTGAGCCGTCTGGCAGATGAAGGTCCGGATGCAGGTTGCTACGAGTATGTCGAGCCTGCGGAAGAGGAGGGCGAAGAGTGAAAGGCGTGCTCATCGTGGTCGGCAAGACCACCGACAAGCGCTTCGAAACCATCATCCAGGAGTATGTGGAGCGCATCTGTCACTACATTTCCTTTGCCCTTGAGGTCGTCCCAGAACTCAAGAGCACAAAGGGATTGAGCCAGAACGAGCAGAAGGAACGCGAGGGCGAACTCATTCAGAAAAGTCTGCAGGCGGGCGACTATGTGGTGCTCCTCGACGAGCACGGCAGCGAACGCAGCAGCATAGAGTTTGCCACATGGATGCAGAAGAAGATGTCGGCAGGGCCGAAACGCCTTGTCTTCATCGTCGGAGGGCCTTACGGCTTCTCGGACGCCATACATAAACGGGGCAATGAGGAGGTCAGCCTCAGCCGCATGACACTCTCACACCAGATGGTTCGCATGTTCTTCGTGGAGCAAATCTACCGCGCCATGACCATCCTGAACGGCGAACCGTACCACCATGAGTGAATGATGAAGCTCCGCACTGATAGTTTAGATAACGTAAGATAACAATAAACCGTAAGAACCATATAAGTCATGCTTACTGTAGAAGA
>JAFXZK010000140.1 GCA_017541265.1 Bacteroidaceae bacterium
CCTACCTACCCAGTCCACTGACTTTCGCCAGAAGGTGACTCCTGCGGGATTCAAACCCACAACCTTTTGATCCGTAGTCAAATGCTCTATTCAGTTGAGCTAAGGAGCCAAAACCATTTCTTGGGTGGGCGCTGAGGGATTCGAACCCCCGACCCTCTGCTTGTAAGGCAGACGCTCTGAACCAGCTGAGCTAAGCGCCCAATTCGTCTCAACAAAGCACCTCGCTTGGTACCTCTCATGCGAATTGCGGTGCAAAGATACGGCAATTTCCGAAATTAGCAAAACTTTTTTATGTTTTTTTTCGTGGGAGGCAAACTTTTTACGCCCTTGTTACATTATAATATATATTTGAGCGCACTTTATCTAACTTTTTTTGTAAATTTGCACCGAGAAACAAAGAAACATTATGGGAAAGATTAAATGTATAGGCATCCTCACCAGCGGTGGCGATGCTCCGGGAATGAATGCTGCCATTCGTGCCGTGACGCGCGCTGGCATCAGCAATGGTTTTACAATCAAGGGCATCTATCGTGGCTACGAGGGACTCATCAAGGGCGAGGTGAAGGAGTTCACCACCGAGGACGTGAGCGGCATCATCACGCGTGGCGGTACCATCTTGAAAACTGCCCGATGCATGGAATTTATGACTCCAGAGGGCAGGCAGAAGGCTTACGAGACGTGCAAGCGCGAGGGAATTGACGCGCTGGTGGTTATCGGCGGCAACGGCTCGCTGACCGGTGCCCGAGACTTCGGCATGGAATACGATTTCCCTGTCATCGGACTGCCTGGTACCATCGACAACGACCTCTATGGTACCGACGCCACCATCGGTTATGACACGACGATGAACACCATCATGGAATGTGTGGACCGCATCCGCGACACGGCGAACTCGCACGAGCGCATCTTCTTCGTCGAGGTGATGGGGCGCGACGCGGGCTTCCTTGCCCAGAACTGCGCCATCGCCTGTGGGGCCGAGGCTGCCATCGTTCCAGAAGAGACGACTGACGTTGACCAGCTGGCAGCCTTCATGAACCGAGGCATCCGCAAGTCGAAGAAGTCGTGCATCGTCATCGTTTCTGAGAGTCCCAAGTGCGGCGCGCTCTACTATGCCGACCGTGTGAAGAAGGAGTTCCCCGGATTCGACGTGCGCGTCTCCATCCTCGGACACTTGCAGCGCGGCGGTACTCCGTCGGCACGCGACCGCATCCTTGCCAGCTGCACCGGCGCAGGCGCTATCGAGGCTATCAAGCAGGGGCAGCGCAACGTCATGGTGGGCTACCGCAACAACGACATTGTTTATGTGCCCTTCACCGAATGCATCCGCACCGACAAACGCTTTGACAAACGCCTCATCACAGTGCTGGACGAACTGAGCATCTAACAATAGTCCATAGTTCATAGTTCATAGTTCATAGTGCATAGTTCATAGTTAAGGCTACGCCCTTGAACTAAACGAAAAGAATGACTATGCACTATGAACTATGGACTCATAACTATGAACTATGCACTATGAACTATGCACTATGAACTATGCACTATGCACTATGAACTATGCACTATGCACTATGCACTATGAACTATGAACTCTATTAATTCCCTTCTTCATTTTCTCGACAGTTCGCCAGTGAACTTCCTTGCCGTCGAGACGATTAGCAAGCAACTATGCGAAGCAGGCTTCGAGCGCTTGGATGCCTGCGACAAACTTGGCGACATAAAGCCCGGCAAGCAGTTCTTCCTGACGAAGAACGACTCCTCCGTCTATGCCTTCCGCATCGGCACAGAGCCGCTTGGCGAGGCAGGCTTCCACATCATCTGCGCACATTGCGACTCGCCGACCTTTCGCATCAAACCCAACGCCGAAATGACGGGCGAGGGCGGCATCGTTCGCCTTAATACTGAAGTCTATGGCGGGCCGATAATGAGCACTTGGTTCGACCGTCCGCTCACCATTGCAGGCCGTGTCATTGTTCGCACGAAGGATGTGATGCACCCCGCGACGAAGCTCCTGCACGTCCGCCGTCCCTTGCTGCAAATCAGCAACCTCGCCATCCACTTCAACCGTCAGGTGAACGACGGCGTGAAGCTCAGCAAGCAGAAGGATATGCTGCCCATTCTCGGCATCATCACCGACGAGCTGGAGAAAGGCAATCTGCTCATCAACCTTATCTGCAAGGAACTGAAGGTCAAACCGAAGGACATCCTCGACTTCGACCTCTACCTCGCCGACGCTACGCCCGCCTGCACCTTCGGCATTCACGACGAGTTCATCTCCAGCGGACGGCTCGACGACCTCAGCATGGTTCATGCAGGGCTTGAAGCCCTTCTGCAAAGCGGGAAGAAGACGCCGAAAGTGACGCAGGTGCTTGCCATCTTCGACAACGAAGAGACAGGGTCGCAGACAAAGCAGGGCGCAGGCAGTCCGTTCTTGGCAAGCCTCGTCGAGCGCATCGTTCTGGCACAGGGCGGCAACAAGGAGGACTTCCACAGAAGCATTGAGAAAGCCTTCATGGTCTCTGCCGACAACGCCCACGCCTGGCATCCGAACTACAGCGACAAGTACGACCCGACGAACCATCCCGTGCTTGGCGGCGGACCTGTCATCAAGTTCAACGCCGCACAAAAGTACGCCAGTGATGCCGTCTCGGCAGCCGTCTTTGCAGGCATCTGCGAGAAGGCAGGCGTACCTTGCCAGCGCTTCGTGAACCACAGCGATGTGGCAGGCGGCAGCACGCTCGGCAACATTCTCGCCTCGTCGCTTCCCGTCAGGGGCGTCGATATGGGCAATCCTTTGTTGGCAATGCACAGCTGCCGCGAGACAGCCGCAGTAGCCGACCACCTCTATTGCATCGAGGCGTTCAAGGAGTTCTACCTTTTCCTTCCTGTGACTATTCGTTGAACGAATCAACCGTTTCGTTGAATATATTTGTTAGTATGGGGCAAAGACTATAACTTTGCCCCTGATTTTTATTTTTTATTATTCAACAAACAGATGCGCTTATGAATATGAAGAAGATTGTTATATTGTTGATGACATTGGCATTGACTCTGTTTTCGTATGCTAATGGATACGCATTCCTGACTTTTGAGACAACAGATGGAGAGAAGGCTTCCGTCGCTGTTGAGTCGCTGACGCTAACCATTAGCGGAACTACCCTGACGACTGGTTCCGAGTCATTCACCCTCTCGAACCTCTCGAAGATGTACTTTTCGAATACAGATGAAACGACAAGCATCAGGGAGGTTACCGATGCTGCGCTCGAAGAAGCTGTTATTATCTACGACTTGCAAGGACATAAAGTGTCGAAAGAGCAGATGCGTAAGGGCGCATATATCATCAGTACGAAGGACAAAACCTATAAAATCGTAGTAAAATGAAACGTACATTATTATATATAGCAGCTTTTGTGCTGACGATAGCAGCCACAGGGCAGACGCTGAACATCACTGTTGGCAATGTCACCTACCAGTTTCCTGCCGCACAGGCTGGCGAAATGACATTCGCTGACGGCACTACGCTGACTGTCATGGGCAAGGCTTTCACACTCGCTGACATCGACGCAATGATGGTGGATGAGACAGAAGTGACCGACAACTTTGTCAGCGTGGAATACGGCACCTCGTCGGCTTCGGTCTGTGTAGCTGGCAATGTGGCACAATATGTCAATCCAACCGTCAACGGAGCGCACGTCAGCATTGCACAAAGCAACACCGATGCCGTAGATGACGACGAGATAACATACCAGCTTTCAGGCAGCACTTCCGACGGTTCGCTGACCTTGGACGGCTCCTACAAGTGCACGGTTTCGCTGGCAGGCTTGACACTTACCAATCCAAGCGGTGCGGCCATCAACATCACCAACGGAAAGCGCATCCAGCTCAGCGCGAAAAGCGGCACGGAGAACACCCTGACCGACGGCGTAAACGGCGAACAGAAGGCCTGCATCTACAGTAAAGGCCAGATACAGCTGCAAGGCAAGGGTACACTCAATGTCGTGGGCAACACCAAACATGGCATCAAGAGCGGCGACTACATCACCGTGAAGAACCTGACCCTGAACGTCACCAAGGCCGTGGGCGACGGCATCTCTTGCAACGAATACTTCCAGATGAAGAGCGGCACCGTGACTATCAAGGGCGTAGGGGACGACGGCATACAATGCGACCTGGACGGCACGACCTCCACCGGTGAGACCGACGACCACGAGGACGAGGACAGCGGCAACATCTACCTCGAAGGCGGCACATTAACTGTTACCACTTCTGCCGCTGCCAGCAAAGGCATCAAGGCCGCTGGCAACATGGCTGTCAGCGACGGCACAATCAATGTTACCACAACGGGCAACGGAGCATACGACAGCAGCGACCGCGATGCAAAGGGATGTGCCTGCCTGAAGACCGACGCTGGCATGACCATCAGCGGTGGTACGCTGACACTGAAGTCGACGGGCACAGGCGGCAAATGCATCAAGACCGACGGCACGCTGACCGTCACAGGCGGTGACGTTGAAGCTACCACCACAGGCGGCACATACTCCTATAGCAGCAGCAAAGCCCAGCCGAAAGCCATCAAAGCCGATGGCAACATGACTGTCAGTGGCGGAAGCATCAATGCCACATCGAACGGACATGAGGCCATCGAAACCAAAGGAACGCTTACCGTCAATGCAGGCACGGTATATGCTTTCAGTCCCTCCGACGATGCCATCAACTCTGCCAGCCACATGTATCTGAAAGGCGGCACGGTGACAGGTGTCTCGAATGGCAATGACGGCATTGACAGCAACGGCAATATGACAATTTCCGGCGGCACGATTATTGCATGTGGGGCAGGCGGTGCAGAATGCGGCTTGGATGCAGCAGAGCGCTATTATCTTTATATCACTGGCGGCACAGTGCTCGGCATTGGTGCAGGCAACAACACTGTTACCTCTACGACAGGCTCACAAAGTGTGCTCAGTGCCTCGGGCAGTTCAACGGCTGGCACAGCAGTTAGCGTGAAGAGCGGCTCAACGACACTCGCCTCGTTCACTGTTCCTACAGGTTATTCGCCGACAAGCGGCGGCGGTCCTGGTGGTGGCGGCGGTCCTGGCGGTGGCGGTCCTGGCGGTGGTGGCTTCAACCCCGGTGGCGGCCCTGGTGGTGGCGGCTCTGGCTTCAGCTTCTTGCTCAGTTGTCCCGGGCTGACTTCCGGCAACAGTTATACCGTGACCATTGGTTCCTCGTCAACTTCGTGCAAAGCTGCCACAAGTTATTCGGGCAGATGATAACCTTCAAACAAAACGACAGACAATATGAAAAAGAGAATGGGCATTGTCTTGCTCGTAGCATCCATGATGCTTATAGCAGGATGTTCGTCGGATGACGTAATAGTGAACAACCTAAACATAGACATGGCTAACGGCAATTCATCCACAACAGGTGAGCTGGCCACGTTTGACGTTGCCATCGACAAGACAACTGCCGAGCCGACGGACGCAGCAACAGAATACTTCCCCTACGATGAGGACGTACTGGAGAACAATGAGTTTACGACGGAGGTCAGCATCGACCTCTCAAACCCCGAGGCAAAGACAGAGAACGGCGTGGAGGTGACGGTGGAAGATGGTCACATCAAGGCTAATCATGGAGAAACGAAGAAGGTTTGCTACATGGTAAGTGGCACAACCGCCAATGGTTCTTTTACTGTCTTGGGCAACAAGAAATACGCAGTGAAGCTCAATGGCGCAAACATCACCAATCCAGACTCGGCTGCATTGAACCTGTTGAGCGGCAAGCGTGCCTACATCATCTTGGCAGACGGAACAACCAATACGCTGACAGACGGCACAGGCGGCGAACAAAAAGGTGCGCTCTACTGCAAAGGCAAACTGCTCTTCAATGGCAGTGGTTCGCTGAGCGTCACGGGCAACACGAACAACGGCATCCACTCTGCCGACTACATTGTGTTCCGCACAGGCAATAACGTCTATGTGAAATCGACGACCAATCACGGCATCAAGGCCAACGACGGCATCTACATCAATGGCGGCATCTTGAACGTCGAGGTGTCGGCTGCTGCGGCGAAAGGCATCAACTGCGAGAGCGACATCATCATCAATGGCGGACGTACAACAGTCGTGACCACAGGCAACGGCACCTACGACACGGACGAAAGCGAGGCCAAGGGTGCAGCAGGCATTAAGGCCGACTTGACTTTGACCATGAACGGCGGTGAGCTGTGGCTGAAGAGCACAGGCTCTGGCGGCAAGGGCATCAGCACAGACACGGAAGCCATCTTCAGCGGCGGCAACGTCTATGTCGTAACCACAGGCAGCCAGTACAGCAGCAACAATGACACAGCGTCGCCCAAAGGCATCAAAACCGATGGCAACATCACTATCACAGGCGGCAAGATATGGGTACGCACCAGCGGCAACAACGGCGAAGGCATCGAGACGAAGAGCGAACTCAGCATCACTGGTGGCGAAGTGGCCAGCTATGCCTACGACGACGCCATCAACTCGAAGAGCACGATGACCATCAGTGGCGGCTACGTCTTTGCTTTGGGAAGGAACAACGATGGTATTGATGCCAATGGCAACTGCTACATCAAGGGCGGTACGGTCTATGCCATCTGTTCAGGACAACCAGAGGTGGCTATCGATACGAACACCGAGGGCGGTTACAAGCTTTACGTCTCAGGCGGCACTATCGTCGCAATAGGTGGATTGGAGAACGGCGCACAGCTCACACAGTCGTGCTATCAGGCAACGTCGTGGAGTGCCAACACATGGTATGCGCTGACCGTTGGCAGCAACACCTTCTCGTTCCAAACACCTTCGAGTGGCGGCTCTGGTCTTGTCGTATCGGGCAGTTCGCAGCCTACACTCCTTTCTGGAGTCAGCGTTAGCGGCGGCACCACATATTTCGGTGGTCTCGGCATTGAGGGCAGCACCGTCAGTGGCGGTTCCTATGTCAGCCTCTCATCCTATACAGGTGGCAACAGCATGGGCGGAGGTCCTGGCGGTTTTGGCGGAAGGTGGTAACACAATATAATCACATTTCCTACGTTATTAAAATATGGAACGAGAGTATTGGCTAAAACAGTCTCGACAGGAAAATCTGGTTTACTTGGTAATGTGGAGCCTGCTGTTTCTTGCTCCAATACTAAGTCTGTATGTGCGAACCATCAGCTATGCAGATGCTACATTCGAATGGGCGGAGGTGTTCGTCGTGTGGAAGAGGTTTGCCATATATCTGGCTCTATTCCTTGCACACAATTTCCTGCTAGCACCTCTGTTGGTACACCGACATAAGCGCCTGACCTATTTATCCGTTGTGGCAGTAATACTTGCGGTATTCACATTCTATCAATGCAACAGTAGGCCGGTTGAGCCTCCAAAACCAGTCCGAAGCCATAACAAAGAACTTGTCTTTAAGCACAAGAGGCCGCCTCACAATCCCTCCCATAGGCCTGAGTTCCGTCCTGGTCCGAAAGACGGAAGAAGAGCAGCCGTTGCTCCGCCTCCCATCATAGGCGAGTACGACATTTTGGCTATCGTGGTGCTCATTCTGCTGTTTGGTGCCAATGTCGGCATAAAAGGCTACTATCGTAGCCGTGACGACCACAAACGACTGGCCGAGCTGGAGCGCGAGAATCTGGAGCAGCAGCTGGAATACCTGCGCTATCAGGTCAATCCGCACTTCTTCATGAACACGCTCAACAACATCCACGCTCTTGTGGATATCGACCCGGAGAAGGCGAAGGACACCATCGTGGAACTGTCGAAGATGATGCGCTATGTACTCTACGAGGGCGACAAGCAACATGTACTGCTCTTTTACGAACTTGACTTTATCCGCCACTATGTCGCACTGATGCAACTGCGCTATACGGACAAGGTGAAGATAACGCTCGACCTTCCACAAGAAGTTACCGACTACAAGATGCCGCCACTGATATTGATTACCTTCATTGAGAATGCCTTCAAGCATGGCATCAGCTATCAGTATGAGTCGTTCGTCGAAGTGAAAGTCTTGGTGGAGGGCGATAAGCTGCGGTTCTTCTGTCGCAACTCAAAAAGCCCCCTCCCAACCTCCCCCAAGGGGGAGGAGAAAGGCGGTATAGGCCTTGCCAATGTCCGCAAACGCCTCGACCTGCTCTATGGTCACGACTACACGCTCGACATTCAGGACGATGCAGATGTGTATTCTGTAGAGCTTACTCTTCCACTCAAATAGTAAACCCTTAAATAAAAAGTAAATCGTAAATTGTTAAATCGTAAAATAACTTGTCTCGCCATAGACGATGAGCCGTTAGCGCTCAGACAACTCGTAGGCTATATCAGGAAGGTGCCGTTCTTAAAACTCACGGCACAGTGCTGTAGCGCATTGGAAGCTCGTTCAATCTTGGAGGATGTTACCGTAGATGCCATCTTCTGCGACATCAATATGCCCGACCTTGGCGGCATGGAGTTCGTCAAGTCGCTTGCCGTGCCGCCACTCATCGTCTTCACCACGGCTTATTCTGAATATGCCGTCGAGGGTTTCAGGGTAAATGCCGTTGATTACCTGTTGAAGCCCTTCGGCTTGCAGGAGTTCCAGCGAGCTGCAAACAGGTTAAGGGAAAGGCTGGCCACCAACTCGTCTGAGTCACCAACTCTCTTTGCCTCACAGGGTGACATTCTCTTCCTTAAATCCGACTCGCGCATATTGAAAGTCAGCATCCCGGACATCCGTTATGTGGAAGCCATGAGCGAATACCTGAAGGTATGGATTGAGGGTGAGCCTAAGCCCATCATCACCCTCCTCTCCATGAAGAAGATGGAGGAGTACTTGCCCAGCTGTTTCATGCGCATACACCGTTCCTTCATCATCAACCTTAACAAGATTCGGGAGGTGAACAAAAACCGTGTCATCATGGATGCTGACACTTGCCTTCCCATTGGCGACCTTTACAAGGAGACCTTCCAGGAGTATATAGACACAAGGTTCTTTGGCAAATAGTTCTTTTTAATTCATCGCTTTGTCTGCGCCTGACCGAAGGGAGCAAAATCGTCGTTGCTTGTACGTTCCCAGCAGCAAGGATACACGTTTTCCGTCACAATTCATAATACAATATGTATTTGTACAACTTTTTGCCACAAAAGATAAAATTTTTCAGTGTTCAGAGTTCAATGTTCAATGATTTTTCGTACCTTTGTCCCCGGATTCACAGTTTAAGGATAACTTTTATGTTTTATTGGTGTATTTTTAATTTAATTATTAATTAAGGTATGAAAAACGTCCCTTACAAGATCTACCTCGGTGAGGAAGAGATGCCCACCAGGTGGTACAATGTGCGTGCTGACATGAAGGTAAAGCCCGCACCGCTGTTGAATCCAGGCACAGGACAGCCCCTTACGGCGGCTGAGATGGAGCCTATCTTCTGTAAAGAACTCGTAGCGCAAGAGCTTGACAACGATACGCGATGGTTCGATATTCCCGAGGAAGTGCTGAACTTCTACAAGATGTTCCGCCCAAGCCCTCTCGTTCATGCAAAGTTCCTCGAAAAGGCACTCGACACGCCTGCCAAGATTTTCTATAAGTTCGAAGGCAACAACACGAGCGGCTCCCACAAGCTGAACTCCGCGATTGCCCAGGCTTACTATGCCAAGAAGCAAGGTCTGAAAGGCGTTACAACCGAGACAGGTGCAGGTCAGTGGGGTACGGCTCTGAGTATGGCTTGCCAGTACTTCGGCCTCGACTGCAAGGTCTATATGGTGAAATGCTCTTACGAGCAGAAGCCTTTCCGTCGCGAAGTCATCCGCACTTACGGCGCCAGCATCATTCCCTCTCCCAGCGACACGACTCAGGTTGGCCGCAAGATATTGGCTGAGTTCCCTGGCACAACAGGCTCTCTCGGCTGTGCAATCTCTGAGGCAGTCGAGGTGGCAGTTACCAACGAAGGCTATCGCTATGAGCTGGGCAGTGTGCTCAATCAGGTGCTCTTGCATCAGTCCGTTATCGGTCTCGAAGTGCAGGCAGCCCTCAAGAAGCACGGCATCAAGCCCGACATTCTAATTGGCTGTACTGGTGGCGGCAGCAACCTCGGAGGCTTTGCTGCTCCCTTCCTTGGCGAAGTTCTGCGTGGCGAAGCAAACTACAAGATTATCGGTGCAGAACCGGCCTCTTGTCCCAGCTTTACGCGCGGCATCTATGCCTACGACTTCTGCGACACAGGTTGCATCTGCCCTCTGGCAAAGATGTACACCATCGGCAGCCAGTTCATTCCTTCTGCCAACCATGCAGGCGGTCTTCGCTTCCACGGCATGAGTCCCATCCTCTCCGAACTCTACGACGAGGGCATCTTCGAAGCTCGCGCTTACGAGCAGACCTCAGTCTTCGAGGCAGCCGAAATCTTTGCCCGTGCTGAAGGTACTTTGCCCGCTCCCGAGAGCAGTCATGCCATCCGTGCTGCCATCGACGAAGCCCTCAAATGCAAGGAGACTGGCGAGGAGAAGGTCATCGTCTTCAACCTCTCAGGCACAGGCTACTTCGACCTCTATGCCTACAAGGCTTTCAACGACGGCACAATGGGCGACTACATCCCCACCGACGCGGAAATCAAAGCCGCCCTCGACAAGCTGCCAAAGGTATAAGAACACGACAACAGTTGAGAATATAAAGTAAACCCCAGAAGTTAGACAGAAGACTTCTGGGGTTCACTTTATTTTGACATACCCTTATGTCGGTGTATGAACATTTACTTATTTCTTCATCTTCTTGCCGTTGAAGATGTAGATGCCGCCGGGTAGGGTGGTGATGCTGTCGGCAGACTCGGAGATATACTTCCCGTCGATGCCATAGACCTTGCTGTTGATGGTGGCACTGTCTTTGCCTGTAACGGTGCCAATCGCGTCAGGGTCGTCAAAGCCGACGATCAGTTCACCCAGGATGGGCATGTGGTCTGATGTCACCTTGTCGTTCACCACTTCGTAGCTAACCTTCTCCACGCCTCCGATGGGGTCGTAGCTGATGATATGGTCGATGATGTAGATGCCGTCGCTCCATGTCGGTGTCGTCATGTCGGAATGGTAGGTGAAACCGTTTGCCTGCAGATATGCGGTGAGCACGCCACGGGCGCCCTGCATCTCGTCGTCGGTGCCGTCGTCGTTGAAGTCACCGGCGATGATGAGCGGCTTGCCCGTCGGAACCCAGCTCTCGGCAGCTGCCTTGATGATGGGACCGCTGCCGCGCCTTGCGTTTGCAGAGAGACCGACGTGGAGGCTTGCAAAGACGTAGTTGTCATACTCGGCCATCAGCATACGACGCGGCTCACCATCTGCCGTGAGGGAAACAACTTTGACAGAGAGCGGCATTTCCTTCGAGAGGATGCCAATACCGTAGCCGACGAGCGCACTGCAGAAGATGCCGTACATGCCTGTGGCTTCGGCCAGTTCCTTCACCTGATACTTGTAGTCCGAGCGAGAGGAGAAGACGCTGTCGACCTCTTGCAGAGCCACCACATCGGCATTCTGTGCAGCAATGACGCGGGCTGTGCGAGGCAGGTTCAGTCCGTCGTGGTTGCCTGCACAATGCCTTACATTATAGCTCAACACGCGGAGGTTTTGCTTCTGATACTTGTCGTAAACAGGCTCGGCGTATTCTCCTTTTGCTGCCGCTTCGAGGTCTGCAATGAGTCTCTCGTAGAGGATGTCGCATGTGCCGTTTATAAGAGCTTCGTCTGCTTTGTTCCAGAGTTTTCGGAATGCCAGAATCTGTTCTTCGCTGAGGTCGCCCTCGGCCAGGAAATCTGGATGCCCGACCTCGTCCATCTTCTTTGCAAGCGCCAGTTTCAACTGTGTGCCGGGACTTTCCAGCGATTGTGTATCTACCTTTTGCAGCTTCCAGGTTGCCAGTTCGCTGTCAGGCTCAGAGGCAGCCATGATATGTGGGACGTCGTCGCCATTGTCGATGCCTGCGAAGAGCTTGTCCCCAACGCCATTGCAGATGTAGAGCGACTTGCGATTACCCTGCACAGTTCTGAAGGTCAGCGGTTCCTGTTGCTCTTCCGACATGAACACATAGCCGTCGTCAACTGTGTTGCTTACATACTTGCCCGTCACATAGCTCTGAATCGTGTAGAGACCATTCTCCCTGTCCACTGCCTGAATGTAGTAGATGTTGCGAGGGTCGCCGTTGTGCAGCGTGTTCCAGATGAGGCTTGCACCATTATCGTATGCCGGAGCATCAGCCTTTACGTCAGTCCAGCACATCTTCTGACCGTCATTCGTGTTGTAGATGATGTAGTAGCCGTTGGCCGTCGTGTAGAACTCCTTCTCAGGCTCTACGGTTTGGTTGACCTTCATCAGCTTCCAGCGCCCGGGATAGCCAGCACTGGCTCCGTCGCCCGGATAGTCGTCGTCGCCCACGTTCTGCTTTGCAAGACTGTTGTTCGAACGGTCGCTGCGGAGATAGCCCTGTACATGAGGCGAATGCTCCGATTCGCTGTTCGTCATGAAGAAGCGGCCTGCACCGTCCTCAAGGTCGGTCAGTGTGTAGCCGACAGGAGTGGTGGAGAAGACAACGTCGGCCTCGACAGGATTGGTGTTCATGTTGCCAAGATACTGACCGTTCTCCTTGTTAAGGAAGGCCCATTGACCCTCTTCGCCAGCCTTTTCAGCCGTCCAGATGAAGCCGTCTTCGTCTTTGTTTAAGTCGCCCCAATAAACATATTGATTGCCCCATCTGATGGTGTAGTTGTCCTGCAAGGTGGACATTGCCTTCGCCAGACCCGTGCTGTTGCCCTTGAATGCCTTTCGGTCGCTGACGATATAATACTGTTCGCCCTCCTGAATATCGCTGACATAACTGATATATGGGCTGCCGGTGTAGCCCTCCACTTCGTAAATCTGCCAGCGTCCGGGATAGCCGTAGGTCGCCACGTCGTCTATATATGACGTGATGCCCACACTCTGCTTGGCAAGGCTGTTGTTAGGACGAGCACTGTTCAGGAAACCCTGAACATGCGGCGAGTAGGGACTGTCGTCGCTAATCATATAGAAGCGTCCTGCACCATCCTCAAGGTCAGTCAGGGTATAGCCAACAGGCGTAGCGGAGAAGAGCACGTCGTCGTCGTAACTGTTCTTCACGCCGATGTATTCACCCCTGACCTTGTTCTTGAAAGCCCATTGGTCGTCGCCAACCTTCTCGGCAATCCATTGGAAGCCTTCTTCATCGGCATCGAAGTCGCCCCAATAGACGAAGTAGATGCCACTCGCAGGAACGTCCCAGGTGATGGTGTATTTGTCCAGTTTGTAGGACATACCTTTGGGTATGCCGTTAGTGTTGCCTGCAAACTTCGTGCGGTCGCTGATGATGAAATACGCCTTGCCTTCCTGCAAGTCTTCAGGATAAAGCACACGCGAATAGCCTTCGAGCAAGTCTTGCGCGAAGACGGCAGAGCTGTTCAGCATCATTGTTGCTAAGAGCAGCAGAAGAGAGTAAAACTTTCTCATGATAGTAATTATAATTAAGGTAAATAAGCAGACTTGTTGGAATATCTATTGGTTTTCTAACCGCAAAGATACGAAAAAAAGAAAAAGGAAAAGAAAAAAGGAAAGAATTATTCTCCTTAAATGGCAATGATTTATCGGTCGTGCTGCACAGACAGTCATAAGTCCCCGTACTTATCCCCATAAGTCCCTGTACTTATCCTCATAAGTCCCTGTACTTGTTGCCATAAGTACAGGGACTTTTTTCGGTGATTCCTTACTGTCTGGAAATCAGGCACATTATGTGCCTACCTTGTCAGCGAGAACTTCATGGTCATACCGAAGTCTTGAGTGATGGTAGGATAGCTGCTGCTGGAAAGGAGAGGCTCCGAGCGTTGGCGGTCATAGAAGAGGCTCATGGTGACCATGCGGCTCATGGTGTAGTCAATCTGTGCGCTTGTCTTGATGGCCATGCTGCCGCTGGTGGCTTCGCAAAGGTTGGTCTGGAGGTCGCGCTTGATGGCGCTCTGGTTGCGGATGCTGAAATCGAAGCGCATGTTCAGGTCATGTGCAATCTTCTGCTTCTGGCGTGAGCTTCCCTTTGTGCTCTGGGCTGTTTCATTGTTATCGCCCGTCCTCTGTTGGGCGTTCGCGCCTTTCCCTTTTGCCCTTGTCCTGGCCTGAACTTGTTCGCTGGCCCTCTTGGAGCGGAAGAGTCTGCTCAGGCTGAAGTCGTTGATTTTATAGCCCCAGCCGATGACGAAGTCCTTGGAGCCGGTCTCGGTGAGCTGTGCGCTGGTCATGCTCAGGTTCAGCACGCGTGTGGTCTTGTATTCCAGTTTGAAAGTCATGTTGTTGTTGAGGGTGGCATTGATGCCGATGAGTGGCGCAAAGCTCTCGTTGATGCTCACGGTGCTGACGTCGTAGAGGCTGTTTGGCTGGTATAAGCCTGTGGTGGTGTTCTGGATGAAGCCCAGTCCGCCAGTACCCATGCACTCTACCCATGAACTGTAGGAATTGTAGGAACCGACTGCATAGATGCTCTTGTAAGCATGTGTCAGGTTGACACTCTTGAAGTGGTCGCGCACCCAAGGCAGGTTGCTCAGTCCCTTATAGTTGACGTTCCAGTTGGGCAGCATCTTGAGAAGTGACGGGAAGATGTCAAGCGGACCGTCTGCGCCGCCGCCGGTGTAGGCAGCGAGGAAGGCAGGTACCATGACGTCGGCACTATACTTGTTCACGGTGCCGTTCTCTGGATTGAACACGCCGCTCATGCCGGTTCCCGCCGGATAGTATAGGCCTCGATACTGGGCTTCAACGCGCTGCTGGTAGATGTCGAGGTAACTGCGGAACTTCTGGAATGTCTTGTTGTAGTATCCGTTGCTGGCCGAGCCTGCGCTGGCAAAGGCCGAGCCGATGCTGATGGTGGTCATGTTGAACGAGCCGCTATGGGTGGGAGGTGAGCCATACATATATTGAATGCTCCTGTTGCGGTTGTCGGTTCGGCTCATGTTGAGGTCAATCTTGAGGTCGGTGAAAGGCTCCAACGTCATCTTTATCTGCACGTCCTCTGTCTGGGCGATAGTGGCTGGCGTAGCGACACTGTCGCTGCCAAGGAGCCATCCGCGCGACTTGGCTTTGTCAATATAGGAGTCGTTGACGAAACCGAAGGCGAAGTCAACACCTGGAGTGAACATGCCGCCCAGACGCTTCTGTCCGAGCATGTCGCCTACCTCCGGCAGGAAGCCGGGTATAGCAAGGTTGTAGGTGTTGCGATAGCTGACGCTGACATTGCGCAGCATCATCAGGAAGCGGGCGCCGGTCTGGGCAAGGCTGTACCATTTCTGTTCTGATGCCTTGGGCAGTGCCACGACATTCAGGCGCACTTTCGTAGTGTCAACGGGTGTCTTGACGAGCTTAATGCTGTTTTCGTCCACTTTCTTGAATTTGATGTTGTAGGCAAAACCGCTGCTGTCGCGAGCCGTGACGCGGATGCGCTTGGACTTCTGTCCGTGGGCAATGACGAGGTCGGAATCGGGATAGAGTGTTATCTCCTGCACGAAGCCTTTGTTTTCAGGTTTCTTCTTTGTGCTGATGCCAGCGGCATTGCTTTGCTTCGATGATGTCTTCTGTTGCTTTGCCAGGATGCTGTCCACGGGTTCGCCCGTCTCCATAGACTCTTGCTCAGCCTTCTTGCGGGCTTCTTTCTCCTTCTCCTTGGCATTCTTCTTTGCCTTATCCTCCCTCTCCTTTTCCGCACGTTTCTGGTTGGCATTGGAGCGGGCATTGGCAGCAGAGAAGCGTTTGTTGGCCTCCTTGAGGAAGGGGCTGTGGTTGTAGAGCTTCTCCATGTCGAATTTGCCATTCACGTTGATGTTGCGCTGAGTGTTGATGGTGTTGCCAAGAGAAGGACGGCCAACACGTTCGGCACCACGCTTCCAAGTATAGTTGGATGTATAGGAAACGTCGGAGGAAGCCCAGTCGAGTACGGGAATCTTTTCCAGAGGAACTTTGTAGCTGATTTGTACGTTCTGATGATAGTCGAGGGGACGTCCGAAGTGGAGCAGGCTATGTTTCACAGAGTCCTTCCAAGCCTGGTAACGATCGGGGTAGAGGTCTTTGTTGACCTGCGTGTAGGGTTCCTCGATTTCAGCCTTCGTGCCGCTCTGGAAAGAGAAGTGCAGGGCCTTGAAGATATCCCATTTGAGCGAGAAGTTACGGTTCCAAGTCCAGTTCTGGCTGAAGGTGGCAGGCAGCGAGGAGAGGTCGGTGGGGTTCTCAAGGTCACGCTCTTGCAACTCGTAATAGTTGCGGTTCATGTCTGTGGAGAACGTGAGGTTCTGCGGACAATAGGCGAGGTTCTGAGCTTTGATGATATCCAACCATTTGCTCTTGCCCTTGAGGTTCTTGAAGGGTTCCCATGGTTTCCAATTGGGACTCCATGAGTAGTTCATGTTCGCCTTCCAGTTCAGTTCGCGCTCATAGACGATGGTTTGTCCCTCGGTGAATTGCGTGGAGCGGCTATAGCCGAAGGTGAAGTTAGCGGGGTCGTAGGGCATCGGGTGCTTAGGAGTGCTGATGTTGAGCCTGACTCCGCTGAATGAAAGGTTCTTGTTGGTCTCGGTGTGTGTGGTAAGGCTTCGCAGGGAGTCGCGCTGCTGCTCATTGGCAAGTGCGTCAAGAGCATCGTCCAGAAGCATGTCGGTATCGAACGGATTGTACTTCGGTGATATCTTCTCCTTGCTGTAACTGTAGTACACCGGGAAGGTGAGTTTTGCCTTTTCGGGCAGGAGGCGTCCCAAGTCGAAGTTGGTTGTGATGGAGTAGTTGAGATTGTCTTCGTTCTTTCGCTGTGCCACGCTCTGCTCAATGCCGCCAAAGCCAGAGGATATGTATTTCGCTGTTGCAGTAACCGACCCCAGGTCACTGAATTGTACTTGCAGGTTACCTTGTGCTGCCCAGCCGCCATTGTTGCTGAACTCTTGTAGTCGGAGCTCGTTGACCCAGACCTCGACGCTCTTCGTCTTGCCACTGTTGTTGCGCACACCTATCATGATGGTTTTTATTTCACCCAGTGTTGGATTACCCATGACAGAGATGCGGTTGTTGGGGTGGCTCTCGTCGTAGGTGGAGAAGACACGGTTCATGGCTGCAACACCGATGCTTGCTTGTGCATTGCGCTGTTTCTTGAGCGAGGTGAAGGAGTCAAAATTGATTTCAATCATATTCTCCGAAGGCCATACAGCCACACAGCCTTGTGTGCTGTAGGTATCGTAGTAGCCTTCCGGCGTGAGTTTCAATGGCACTTCGTACTCATAGTAGTTGCTCTTGTAGTCTGAGCCGAGGCGGAGGAAGACACTGCATTCGCCGTCGATGGTGGCTGTGATGTTTTCTGCAAGGGCATTGGCGTGGACATACATCTCCAGGTGTTTGTACTGGCGCATGTCATAGTTGCAGTTCTTATAAACCGCCTTTGCCTCATTGCTGCTCAGGTTGCGTGCCACCATGCACATGGCCTGCTCATTGGCTTCCACAAGCTGTGCCTGCGAGGGGTCTGTGATACGGCTGATGCCAGGAGGCAGGACATAGTTGACCGGTTTCTTGTCGTTGTTCTCTTCAATGCAGACAGTGCTCACTTCCAGTGTGCCGCTTTCGCCAGAAGACGCTTCGGCTGTGCCAAGTGGCTGCTGGTAGGTACGCCAGTTGCCTTGTACCAAGTCGAGAGTGGCAAGTCTCAGGATGGTTTCTTCCTGGAAGCCAGTCATGAAGATACGCATGAAGCGAATGCTTGTAAAGTCGCGGATGTTACCCTCCTTGCTGTCATACTCATTCAGTGGAATGCGGAAGAGGTACCATGTGCATTCATCTGTGGTGCCGTTGCGCAGCTTGACGCTTGCTGTGCGCATGTCGGCAATATGATTGCGGCCGACCACCATGTCTTCAGGGCGGATGCTCACATGATACTGGTAATACTTCTCGTATTCGTTGAGGGTATAGTCCTGGTTGATGTCTTCCACATCAGGTGTCGATTTCCATGCTGTCTCGTAAGCCTCGGGACTTGTGTCGGAGTCGGCGCTGTTGCCTTGTGGCATGTTGATGCGCTTGTAACGGTTCAGAATTGAAGTTTGATATGCATCGAAATCGGTGCCTCGATAATAGTGGTAGTTGTCATTGGCAGGGTCGGCATAGATGCTGTCGAAGACCGTCGACGAAACTTTTCCCTGAATCTGCTGCATGTAGTCGGCATAGAGACCGTAGGTACGTTCCTCGATGTCGTTGAGGCCGTTGAGGCCGACATCCTGTTTGGCACGCGCTCCCGCTTCGTTGTTGAAGGCGTATGTCACACTGCTGCTGTTGGGAATACGTCCCCAGTATCCTTCGGTATAGTACATCGGATTGCCGTCCAAGGGCATTCCGCTCTCGAAGAACTTCTTGCCGTCTTTGAGGATGTCTTCCGACACCTCGCCCAAGTTGAAATAAAGGTCGCCGCCGTGGTTGCCGGGTAGGTCGCGTTTATAGATGAAGGGATCCATCATCCAGAATTCGATATACTCGATGTTCTGTGCCTCGAAGTCTGTGTTGTCGAGTCTGCGCATCATGCCGCCCCATGATTCCTGTGGGTTCAGCAGGTGGCCGTCCTGGTCAACATTGGTGGTAAGGTTGTAGGCACCGCGCTCTTGTGGGTAGAATGCGATATTCAGGACATTAAGTCCGGTGGCGCTTGTGTAGGTGTTTTGTGCCTTTTGTGGGAAGAGTTCTCGTTCATATACCTCGCGGACATAGTGGTTGGAAAGTTGGTTCAAGTCACTCTTGATATGTGCGGGCGTAAGTGTACTGCTGCGGCGTGTGAAGATGGGGTCCACATAATACCAAGCCATCAATGCGCGGTTATAGCCGTATGCAGCATCTGATGTCAGCTTGCTTTCCGGGAACATGCTCGGTGTGCTGGACATGCTCCAGTAGGTGGGTTGCGTCAGACTGTTCTTGATGCTGCTGCTTTCGAAGTCGTCCAAATAGGATGCATCGCCCTGGACACTATGGTTTTGTCCGGCGATAAGCTGTGCAAATTCGCCGTTAAAGGAGATGAAGCTCGGCTGTGTACATTGGATGAGTGGCAACTTGTCAATGAGATTGGTAAGCCACTGGCTTTCCTTCTTCCAGCTGATATGGAAGCCCCACAGCGTATTCTTCAGTGGCTCGTTGCCCATGTTGACCTTTGAGGTGAGTGGCTGTTCGCTCAGGTACATAAGTGTACCGCCGACTGTGAAGTTTTTGTTGAATTCATAGTCCACATTGAAGCCGAGCATCGTTTTGCGTTGCATTCCGTAGGTGTCGTTGCTTTCCACGCTTGCGCTGATGTTGGTGCCGGCATCGATGAGTGCCTGGTTGATGATGGTCACACGCCCCATGTTGTAGTCAACCGTGTAGTCGGTGTTCTCTGTGAGCGTTGTGCCGCCTGCTGTGACGATGACAGAGCCTTTAGCCACGTTTGTCACACCCAGGTCTATCTCTCCGGCATTGGTGCCCTTGAAGCGTCCTGTCAGTAGGAACTTGTCGTGTTCGGCAATCTGCTTTGCCACCGTCTTGGTGCTGTCGTAGAGTTCGGTGAAGCAGTACTTCTTTGCCAAAACTGGGTCGCCAATCCATTTCGCCAGATGTTCACCGAAAGGTTCGGCTACAGGGAAGATAATGCGTCCCTTGCTGATGGTGTAGCCTTCCACAAAGTCGAACTGTCCGTTGGGATGCGCATTGTTCTTGGCATCCAGCCGGTCGAGGTTGAGTGCCCTCAGGAGGATGGTGTTCTTGAGGCTCTCTTCTGGCAGATAGTTGAGATAGACGCCTGTTGAGTCGCTTTGGTATTTGATGTCGAGGCGGAACTTGTCGGCCATCACCTTCTGCGTGCCCAGATAATAGACGTTCTTCATCATCAGGCGCCAGGTGGGGAGGCCAGGACTGCCTGATGTGCCCTTCAGTAATTTGACGAAGAGTGCCTTTGAGTTGTCTGTGAGGTCGCTGGCGAACTCACCTACCTGATAGGTCGTGCCCATGTAGGTGTATTCATAGGCAATGGCGAGGACGTCATCAACCTGCAGTGTGCTGGAGAGGCTGACGTAGCCAAGGGAATTGTTGACGGTGTATTCGCTGCTGTTAAGCTTTCGTGCGGATTGCAGCTTTTCGTAGTCGATGCTGCCGTGAAATTCATCCCCTCCTCCTATTCCGTCCAGGATGATTGTGGCTTGTGAAATGTCGCGGGCATCGGCATAGTCATTCACCATGCTCTCGTACTCGGTGTTGGAGCGGTTGCTGGGGACGTTGATGCCAGTATTTGTCCAAAGGCTGCTGTAGATGTTGGTCGGTTCGCCGAGGTCGGCGAAAGCGATGATGTTACGGTTGTCTTCGCTTCTGCCGCTTTTGTTTGTAACCCAGATTTCCACGCGCTTGATATTGACACCGCTGGAGATGGTGGGCAGCGCCTCCATGTTTCTGTCGTATCTCTCACGGAAGAAGTGCGAGAGGAAGAAGTGTCGGTTCTCCTCGTAATTTGTTGCGCTGAACTCAAAGTTTGTGGTCTGTGAGCCACCTTTGCTGCTGACGCTGCTGGTGGCACTCTTCTTCTGGCTTATTACAGACTGTATCTTCAGTTTGCCGAACTGCACGTCTGTGCGCAGGCCGAAGAGGCTGCTGACACCAGGAACGAGACTGATGTTGCTGGGGAAGGATACGTTGCCGGCCTCTATGAGCTTGATGATTTCATCCTCTTTGCCGTCGTATTTGAGCTTGAGGTTTTGCGCATCGTAGTTGAAGGTGGCTTGCGTGTTGTAGTTCAGGTTGAGGTTGACTTTGTCGCCGACCTTGCCGTTGAGGCTGAGGTTAATCTTTTCGTCGAAGTCGAAGCCGACTGTTTTGCGGCGAGAGGCTGCGATGGCAGGGTTGTTCACCTTTTTGGTGTTGATGCCGATCTTAAGCTCAGCGCTGCCTTGTGTCTTGATTTGCACACCGCCGGGGCCGAATATCTTCTCTGCCGGACCGAGGTTGAAGTGCATGTCAGTGAAATCGAACTTGTTCTTTCCTGCTGCTTCGAAGGCTTCCTCGTTCTTGTGACGCCAGTATTGCTGCATGCTGTTCTGCAGTGACCATTGCTGGTACTCCTCTGGCGTCATCAGCACGGGGGCGTTCAGGAAGCCGGTGGCTGTACCGAGGGTGTAGCCCGACCTGCCTGGCAGGATACTGCCGGAAGTGGCTCCTGCCGCACCGGTCGATGAGGCTTGGCTTGATGGGTCCGGGCTACTGGTGTTTCTGGTGTTGGAGCTTCTTCCCGTACTGGTGCTTCTGCCCGCGCTTCTTCCTTTGCCGTCACTGTCGGAGTCAGAGAACGAGGTGCCGATGGTGTAGGTGTTGTCCTTTTCGTCGTAGATGATTTCGGTCTTCAGGTTGTCCGGGTCTTTCAGGTCGGCGGTCTTCTTGCGGATAGACTTGGTGTCTGTCGTGCCTGTCTTGCGCACCGAATAGCGGGGCTTGCCATCGCTAACTGTGTCGGCGGGGAGAGCAGCCTCCACCAAATTTTCCCGAGGGGAAGCTATAATTCCTCCCCATTGGGGGAGAAAGAGGGGAGCTACTGCCAGCAGTACTGCCAAAAACAATATGGTTTTACGCGCACTCATGTTATAAATTAACGTACGCGCGACACCTTTTATTGTATATAAGGCTCTTTTTCTTTATTATTCGCTTTATTTTTCACTTTTCGCTTTTACCTTTTTCCTTATTATTGTATCTTTGCAGCATAATTGTGGTTTAGGAGATTAGTCGTTTGGTTGTTTAGGTTTATATACTTTGGCCATCGGTTACTTCTCCAAACGACTAAATGACCAAACAACCAAACGACCAATTATGATTGAATACTTGAAAGGAACCCTCACCGACTTGACACCCGCGCTTGCCATTGTCGAGTGCCATGGGGTGGGGTATGGCGTGAACATCTCTCTGAACACCTTTTCTGCCATTCAGGGCAAGCAGGATGTAAGGTTGTGGATAAGTGAGTCCATCCGCGAGGATGCTTACCAACTGTGGGGTTTCAGCACAAAGGCTGAGCGTGAGCTATTCCTGCTGCTGACCAGTGTGAGTGGCATCGGGGCAAGCACGGGCCGGATGATACTTTCTTCAATGACAGTATCGGAACTGGCAGGCATTATCAGCGAGGGCAACGAGAAGATGCTCAAGTCTGTAAAGGGTGTCGGCCCGAAAGCAGCCCAGCGTATCATCGTTGATCTTCGCGACAAGATTGGCTCTCTTGGCATTGATGCGGTCGCTCCCCAGACGGCAGCTGCTCCTGCTGTCAACAAGGAAGTGATGGACGAGGCTGTTGCAGCTCTCACAATGCTTGGATTCAGTCCTGCTCCTGCTCATAAGGTGGTGCAGAAAATACTTGTTGACGAACCTGAAGCACCTGTTGAACGTGTCATAAAGTTGGCTCTAAAGATGCTTTGATTGAATGGAAAAACTTTTACAAATTGCTGTTGATGCCGCGATAGAGGCGGGAGGGGAAATAATGCGTATCTACGACGACCCTTCCCAAGATTTTGGTGTCGAGCGGAAGGCTGACAACAGTCCGTTGACGCTTGCCGACAAGGCTGCCCACAACTGCATCGTTCGTCATCTCGAACCGACAGGAATTCCCATACTTAGCGAGGAGGGAGCGCATCTTCCTTACGAGGAGCGCAAGGCTTGGCATCGGTTATGGGTGGTTGACCCTCTCGATGGCACGAAAGAGTTTATCAAGAAAAATGGCGAGTTCACCGTCAACATCGCCCTTGTGGAAGATGGGAAGCCCATCCTTGGCGTCATCTATGTGCCAGCGACAGGGGTGCTTTATGCAGGAAGCCCCCTCCCTGCTCCCCCTTTGGGGGAGTGTTTCAAACTCGTTGGAGTGCGTGAAAGGGCTGTTTCCTCTGTGGTACTTCCCCAAAGGGGGAGCGGAGAGGGGGCTTTCACCATCGTCGCCAGCCGTTCCCATCTTTCTCCAGAGACAGAGGAATACATCGAAAAGATGCGACAGGAACACGGGGAAGTGCGGCTCGTCAGCAGTGGCAGTAGTTTGAAGATTTGCCTTGTGGCAGAGGGAAGCGCGGATGTCTATCCGCGTTTTGCGCCAACCATGGAATGGGACACAGCCGCGGGCGATGCCATTGCGAGGGCTGCAGGGAGAGAGGTCGTGGATGCCAGGACAGGAAAACCTTTGACATACAACAAGCCGGATCTCCACAATCCTTGGTTCATCGTGCGCTGACACCCGCTCTCCCGCAAAAAAGTCCCTGTACTTATTGCCATAAGTCCCTGTTCTTATCTTTATAAGTCCGTGTACTTATTGCCATAAGTACGGGGACTTTTTCATCCAACCCGACTGCCGCTGAAAATCAGGAACATTTTCCTGTTCTGATGGTATCCCTTTGCAGATAATCATTTTTTTGAATTATGTATTTTGAATTTTGAATTATTTGTCGTACCTTTGCACGCGAAATAAAAATAAGGAAACAGGTAAATTGCAAACCGTTAAATTGTAAATTGTCAAGATGAACATATCATACAAATGGCTTAAGGAATATGTCGATACGACATTGAGTGCCCAGGAGGTGGCCGATGCCCTCACAAGTGCAGGGCTTGAAGTCGATAGCGTGGAGGAAGTGCAGACCATCAAGGGTGGTTTGGAAGGTTTATGGGTGGCAGAGGTGCTGACCTGCGAACCGCATCCTGACAGCGACCACATGCATGTCTGCACCGTGAACGTGGGGCAGGCAGAGCCTTTGCAGATAGTCTGCGGCGCACCGAATGTGGCTGCCGGGCAGAAGGTGATTGCTGCCGTCATTGGCACCAAGCTTTACGACGGCGACGAGTGCTTCACCATTAAGCGCAGCAAGCTGCGTGGCGTGGAGAGCTGCGGTATGCTTTGTGCTGAGGATGAGATTGGCATTGGCAATGACCACAGCGGCATCATCGTTCTTCCAGAAGATGCTGTCGTAGGCACGCCTGCTGCTGAGTACTTCCACGTTGAGAGCGACTGGCTCATTGAAGTTGACATTACGCCTAACCGTGCCGATGCTTGCAGCCACTACGGCGTAGCACGCGACCTTTATGCCTGGCTCATTCAGAATGGCTACAAGACAAGTCTGCACCGTCCCGACTGCGACAGCTTCAAGGTTGACGATGAGTCTCTGCCCATCAGCATCACCATCGACGACCCGAACCTCTGTCCGCGCTATGTTGGCGTTACGCTGACAGGCTGCGAGGTCAAGGAGAGTCCCGAATGGCTGCAGAACAAACTGCGCACCATCGGCCTGCGTCCCATCAACAACATTGTGGACATCACTAATTATATAATGATGGCTTACGGTCAGCCTCTGCATTGCTTCGATGCAGACATGATTGAGGGCGGTCAGGTTATCGTCAAGACGTTGCCCGAAGGCACGCCTTTCGTTACGCTCGACGGCGTGGAGCATAAGCTTTCCGACCAAGACCTTGCCATCTGCAACGCCAAGGAGCCAATGTGCATTGCCGGCGTGTTTGGCGGCAAGGGCAGCGGCACATACGACACGACGACCAACGTCCTGCTCGAGAGTGCCTACTTCAATCCCACCAGCATCCGCAGAAGTGCGCGCCGTCACGGCTTGAGCACCGACGCAAGCTTCCGCTTCGAGCGTGGCATCGACCCCAACGGTCAGCTCTATGCAATCAAGCAGGCCGCCATTCTTGCCAAGGAACTGGCAGGCGCGAAGGTAAGTATGCAGATTGTTGACGTACACCCCAAGCAGCTGCCAGACTTCATGGTGTCGCTCAAATATGATTATGTCGATAGTCTCATTGGCAAGCATATTCCTGCAGAGACCATCAAGAGCATCGTGACGAGCCTTGAAATGAAGATTGACAGCGAGACGAGCGAAGGCCTTGAACTTACCGTGCCTGCCTACAGAGTAGACGTGCAGCGTCCCTGCGACGTGGTGGAAGACATCCTGCGCATCTATGGATATAATAATGTGGAGATTCCCTCGACGCTCAAGAACAGCCTGACCGTGAAGACCATTCACGACATGAGCCACAAGCTGCAGAACATCATTGCAGAGCAACTCGTTGGTGGCGGCTTCCGCGAGATACTGAACAACAGCCTCCAGCGTGGAGCTTACTACGACGGCCTCGAATCCTACAAGAGCGAAGAGCTTGTGAAGCTCCTCAATCCGCTCAGTCAAGACCTCAACGCCTTGCGTCAGACCTTGCTTTTCGGCGGCCTTGAAAGCATTGCCCGCAACGTCAGCTATCGCAACACAGACCTGCGCTTCTTCGAGTACGGCAATTGCTATCGCTTCCAGGCTGAGAAGAAGTGTCCCGACATCATCCCGGGCGTGAGCAGCAGTCGCGACCCCGAGGTCATCAAACATGTGCTCGATGCTTATAGCGAGGACTATCATCTTGGACTTTGGCTGACAGGCAAGCGTGTACGCGGCAGCTGGGCGCATCCCGACGAGGACAGCTCCTTCGCACAGCTCAAGGCATACGTTATGAACATCTTCACGCGCCTTGGCGTTCCCTTCGGAATGCTTGTCTTCGCCGAGGGCAAAAGCGACATCTACAGCGCGAGCCTTTGCATCCAGAACCGTGGCGGCAAGGTGTTGGCAGAGATGGGTATTGTCTCTGGCAAGCTCACGAAGGCATTCAGCATCGACAGCCCCGTCTATTTCGCCGACATCCGCTGGAACCAAATCATGCGCATCATACAGAAGCAGAACGTCACCTACACGGAGATAAGCAAGTTCCCTGCCGTAAGCCGCGACCTCGCCCTGCTGCTCGACAGCGCCGTGCCTTTCGGCGAAGTAGAGCGTATCGCCTACCAGACCGAGAAGAAGCTGCTGAAGGCCGTCAAGCTCTTTGATGTCTATGAAGGAAAGAACCTGCCCGAAGGCAAGAAGAGTTATGCAGTGAACTTCATCCTGCAAGACGAGACGAAGACCCTCAACGACAAAGCCATCGACGCTGTCATGCAGAAGCTCATCAACAACCTGAAGCAGCAGCTCGGCGCAGAGCTGCGCTAAGAGCCTCCTTAAGAGCTTCGTCATAACGTAATAACGATATAACGTAATAACGAGAAACCATAATAACGAAATAACGATAAAATAATTAAACCAATGGGAAGAGCATTTGAATACCGCAAAGCGACCAAACTGAAGAGATGGGGCCACATGGCGAAGACATTCACCCGCCTGGGCAAGCAGATTGCCATTGCAGTGAAGGCTGCAGGTCCCGAACCAGAGAACAACCCCGCACTGCGCAGCGTCATCGCTGTCTGCAAGCGCGAGAACATGCCGAAGGACAACATCGAGCGTGCCATCAAGAACGCGATGGGCAAAGACCAGAGCGACTACAAGTCTGTTACTTACGAAGGCTACGGCCCTC
>JAFXZK010000141.1 GCA_017541265.1 Bacteroidaceae bacterium
AAAACACGTTCCGCGACTACAATCGCGTCTTGGTGCTAAAGCATCCAAGAATTGCCATCAATGACCCACGAATTACCATTAATAATTATATGACAATTACATGGGTTATTACATGGCAATTACATGTTAAAGATAAACACGTTCCGCGACTACAATCGCGTCTTGGTGCTAAAGCATCCAAGAATGTTAATGCTTGATAAGTCCGTGTCTTTAGTAGAGAAACACCTTTATGTCCTTGGCGCTGCCGGGGGCGCCTTGCTCGGCACGAGGCAGGTACTCGATGCCCATGAGCTGCTGCTCGGAGCCAAGGTCGATGACAAGCAGATGAGGCGTTGAGGCTCCCTTCTCTGTCTGCCAATAGGTGCTTTCCTGAAGGTCATAGACCTTGTCACCCAGGTGGTTGCCGTTCTCGTCCTCGCTGTCGGCATACTTTACCGTCCACGGCTCACGGCTGATGCGCTCACCGGGATTGCTGAGAGCATATATCTCGGCAATGGCAGCAACATCACCCTCCTTCTGCGTGCTCTGAACCTCAATGGCAAGGTAGCGTCCGCGATGGAAGCCGCGTTCAAAACTGAGTGTCTGCCAGCCGTTGCCTGCCTTGAGCTGTCCCTTAAAGACTGGCATCTTTGAATTGAGGTCGGGCTTGTCGCCAGGGTTGTTGTGCTTGTTGTTCTTCTCAAGCTGGAGTTTGTTCAGTTCCGGCTCAGCCTGTCCCCATACGACACGCTCTGCGGGGCCTGCTATGTCGAGGACAATCACCTCGTTCTTTCCCTTCTTGAGCCAGCAGCCTGGCACATAAAGTGTCTGCTGAGGACCTATGCTCCAGATGCGTCCCATAGCGTGACCGTTCACCCAAACCTGTCCTTTGCCCCACTTCTCGAAGTTGAGGAACGTGTCGCCCACCTTCTTGAGGTCGAAGTAACCGCGATAGTAGCCGCGCCCGAAGATGAGGTCGTCGGCTTCCTTGGCATATCTGTAGCCGCGACCAATGTGTGGCTCGTTGAGCATTTCGCGAGTGGTGGGCTTGGACTTCTGCTCCTCGAAAGCCTTCACAGCCACCTCATAGTCATCAGGAATGCGCATACATTCCCACTGGTTGGGTGTATAGGTGACTTCTACCTTATCCACTTCGCCCACATGCGAACTGAAGCTTGTCGTGATGGTCGGGTTGCCTATCAGTCCCTTGAAGTCCTTGATGGCGCGTCCGAAGTTGATGCGCCCCATGCCTTCCACGAGGATTTGCAGCTCTTGGCTCTGCTTGATGGGCGGCAAGGTGAGCGACTTCTCATTCTTCACGCGGTCAATCTTGCCCATATACTTGCCGTCGATAAAGACCTGTGCGAAGTCGTGAGCTTCGAGGGTAAGAGTCGTCTGGCTCGTAGAAAGGTTTTTGCCCTCTTGCGGAATCTCTGGCAAGCGAGTGGTATAGAGCACAGCGCCCCACCCCATGTCAAGCTCCTCGAAGGTCTTTGGGCGGTCGCCATGAGCTTCCTCTTTGTGGTCCCACCATGTATATTTGTAGTCGAATCCGTTGAAGAGCGGAGCGAACTCTGTCAGCTCGAACTTGGGGATGGTGATGATAGGCATGGGAGCTTTGGGAACTGAGGGAAGCCCCCTCCCCGCTCCCCCTTTTGGGGAGTGCTTCTCCATCATCTTGCGGAGTTCCCAGAACTTTGGCGTGGGCAAGCCCCATTCGTTGATGGGAGCGTCGTAGTCGTAGGAGGTAACATCGGGCGCAAAGCCGGGAGAGTTGGCTCCTGCCCAATGGCCGAAGCTTGTGCCGCCGTGGGTCATGTAGAGCGAGAAGCTGATGCCCTTCGAGAGCATCTCGTCCATGCCATCCACCATATCCTTTGCGGGACGAGTCTCGTGCCTTGCTCCCCACTTGTCGAACCATCCGCTCCAGAACTCGGAGCACATCTTGGGGGCATTGGGGCGAAGTTGGCCAAGCCTGCGGAACTGCTCGTCGATGTTTGCGCCTGTGCCGAAGTTCATCGTCCAGGTCAAATCATCAAGTCCGTTCTTCTCGAAGTTGCTCGACCAGTCGCATTGGAAGAGAAGAAGAAGACCCTCCCCCTGCCCCTCCCTTGCAGGGAGGGGAGTAGTTACATTAGGGCTTTTGGTGTCTTCTCCCCTCCCTACAAGGGAGGGGTTGGGGGTGGGTCTGTAGATTTCTCGCAGCATATCCCTTATCTCGCTGACGTAGGGCTTGTCCTCGCCATACGAGCCGTATTCGTTCTCCACCTGCATCATGATGATGGGACCGCCGTTCTGTATGGTGAGGGGCTTCAGTTGTTCGCCTACCTTCTCTTCGAAGAGCTTTACGCGCTCCATGAAGTAAGGGTCGCGTTCGCGCAGCTTGATGTCCTTCTTCTTCAGGAGCCACCAAGGCAAGCCGCCCATCTCCCATTCGGCACAAACGTATGGGCCTGGACGCACGATGACATACATACCGTTCTTTTGCGCAATTCGGCAGAACTCAGCCACGTCGTTGTTATCCGTGAAGTTGAACTCCCCCTCCTTCTGTTCGTGAATGTTCCAGAAGATGTAGATGCACACGGAGTTCATGCCGAGCGCCTTGCACATCTGGATGCGGTGCTCCCAATAGGGACGCGGAATGCGTGGGTAATGCACCTCGGCAGCTTTCACAATGAAAGGCTCGCCACCAAGCAGGAACGTCTTGTCGCCTACTGTAAAGTTGTCTGCACTAATACTTGCAGAGAATGCCATTAAGGCAATGAGTGCTAAATACTTGAATAGTTTCATAGTTGTTATTTAATAATATGTTTTTGTCCGTTTATGATGTAGATACCCCTGGGTAATTTACCATTTACGATTTGCCTGCCGCTGAGGTCAAAAGCCTCCCCCATCCCCTCCTGAAGGAGGGGGAAATTAAAGTCCTTCCCTTCAGGGGAGGATTTAGGAGAGGCTATTCCGTCTGGGTCTTCAAATGCTTTCATGACCACCGTGACTACGGAACGGCTTGGGAGCTTCAGGTTGGCTGCATCCTTCTGACTTTTGTCAAGTTGCAGGTTATGGCTGTTGTCTGTCACGAAAACCTTGACCTCTTCTGCCTCAAAGCCTGTAAGCGAAAGGCTGACCTCGCGGCTTCCCTTGTCCATGTTGACGAAGACGGCAACCAGCGTGTCGGCATTGGGCGAGAGCCAGGCAGAACCCATCAACGCATTCAGTTCGTCAGCACCCTCCACGTTTACCCTTTGATAGCTGGGACGGATAAAGCGGCTGTAGTTGCCAAGCACCCAGAGGTTCTTGTCGGCTGTCAGGATGCCTCCCTGCTTGATGTCGGCATTGCTTTCCTCGCCTGTATCGCTACTCGCATTCAAACGGATGAGGTGGAATCGGTTCTTGTGCCCCCATTTCTCCTGAGCGAAAGCCGTCCAATAGCTCCAGCTCGTCGTGTTCCCGTATGTCAGGTCGCAATGGATGACTTTCCCCATATAGAGCGCAATGTCCATCTTGTTTGCCGCGCTATAGCTTTCGGGGAAGCCAGCTTCTGTGGATGGCGCGTCGTCGAGCATCGACCACTCCGTCTGCATGATGTCCACACCATATTCCTCAGCCTTAGCACGGGCTGTCTCGCGAACTTGTTTCAGCGTTTCGTTCGTGCCGATTGTCCAGTAGCTGTGACCTGCAACAACCTTAGCCATAGAAGGGAGACTGCCTATGTAGGTCGATGTGTTGGTGCGTTTGAAGAAGGCATCAAGCTGATTGTTGGCATGAGCATTCGTCCCACCATAGAGGTTGTACCACGAGCCTGCTTCGGGTATCAGGATTTTCGTGTCGAGCTGGCGATTCCTGATGCTCCTGTCGAGCTGTTTCGCAAGCTTCGTAATGTCGCTGTTATCCCACGGCGCGCCTTCCTGACCGTCCTTCCAATCAAATTGAGGCTCGTTGACGGGCGAGATGTATGTGATGTTGTAGCCTTCGTCGGCAAAGTGATGGGCAGTCGTGGCAAGGAACTCCGCGAAGTCATCAAAGAAGCTTGTCTTGAGGTTGCACGTCATCGTCTGCCCGTTGGTGTTGGCCTTCCCTGACTTGGTATAATAGATTGGCGGGGAATTGGAGAACAGGACGAAGTGCTCTACGCCGTATTCCTTTGCCTGCTGCATGAACCATTGTTGTCCGTCGCACCGCGTCCAGTCGTATGTTCCGTCCTCATTGAGGAAGCATTCTGTGCGGTGTGTCTCATCCTCGATGTTGCTGTCTGCTCCTTGCGAAGCAGAACCAGCACCGACATTCACGCGCCAGCACGACAGCCCGATGCCTTCTGGATTGCCGCTGGCATCCATCTGCTTGCTGAAGAGCCACTTGACAGCCTTTGTTTTCTGCGTCTTGCTGAAGTAGTCGCTCACATATTCTGCCGTCCAGCAGTCGCTCGAACCAAAGTCCTGGATGGCTTGTCCTTTTGCCGAGACATCAATTGTCACATCAGCCCGAGGCAGCGTTTCGCCTGCGCTCAGCGTGAAGTTGTCGAAGCAATAGGTGGCTTTGTCCCAGCCCGACGTCGGGTCGCTCCAGTTGCAGCTGAGGATGATGTAAATGCTCTTCAACACCTTGCCCGAGAAGTTAGCCAAATCAAAGGTGAGGCGCTCCCACTCGCCGTCTGCCGACAGCTTGCCCTGAAAGAGCTGTCCGCTCTCCTCGTATGTGTTGAAGCCGATGCGCATATCCTTCGGCTGAATGCTTCTGTAGGCAAGAAAAGAAAGGATGCGGTTTTCGTCGGTGATGGCGACAGACCGCTTCAGCTCGAGAATCAAGAAATTCTTCCACCAGCCTGCACCAGCAACATTTGTGGCAGTGATGCATTTTTCGGAAGTGTTGATGCCCGTCTTCGATGGATTGTCCCTGACGCGAGGCACCTCAGAGAAGAGGCTGCTGTCGTAGTCCGTGCCGATTCTCAGCGAACCCGTCGTGCCGTTCTCAAAGTCGGCAAGAAGCGTAGTTTGGGCGTTGGCGGTGAATAAGCCGAAGGAAAGTATAAGGGCGAATAACAGTCTTTTCATTGGGTTTCTGTTTGTTGACGTGAGTTATAGTATTGGTTATTGTTGCTGGGATGGAGGGTACACGGTATATCCCCATTTGCGTGCAACAGCCGACAAGACAGAGGCTCTTCGCTCGAAGTCCGACCATTCCTTTTTCTCAGCCTGACTCCAGCCTGTTTCAGCAATAGCGTAAACACGGGGATAGAGCATCATCTCAGCATGCCAGGCATCTTGAACATGCTCAGTCCACAAGTTGCCCTGCACGCCCAAGACGTGATGAGCTTCTGCCTCGGAAATGCCCTCCAGCATCGGTTCGAAGGAATAGACCTTCTCCAAGGATACCAAACGTCCCACGGGTCGGAACTGAGCAGGGTCTTGATGATAGTCCAAATAAAAGTAATGTGTGGGCGTGAATATCACATCATGCCCTTCTTTGACGGCTTGCTTGCCAGCTTCAATCCCGTGCCAGGACATTACGGTAGCATCCGGAGCCAAGCCTCCTTGCAGGATTTCGTCCCAACCGATGATGCGCTTGCCGTGTTCGTGGGCAAAACGCTCCATCCGCTTAATCATGTAACTTTGAAGCTCTTCCGCGCTCTTCAGCCCCTCGGCCTTCATTCGCGCCTGACAATCGGGGCAAAGCTTCCAGTTGTTCTTTCGGGCTTCGTCCCCGCCGATATGGATGTACTGCGAGGGGAACATGTCGAAAACCTCCAGCAGAACCTTCTCCAGAAACTCGAAGGTACTCTCCTTTCCGGGACACAGCTCCCAAGGGTCTTTCCCGCCACCGGGCAAGCTGCAAGCCAGTTCGGGATAAGCATATCGCGTCTCGTAGTTATGCCCAGGCATCTCGATTTCGGGTATCACCTCTATATGCCGCTCGTCGGCAAAGGCGAGGATGTCGGCAATATCCTGCTTGGTGTAGTAGCCCCCGTAAGCCTCAGGCGTGCCATCTTCCACAAAAAGCCCGCCTATCTCATTCTTTTCCCAATCCCAGAAATAGGCCTCGGGACGCCAGGCCGTCAGTTTAGTGAGCCGCGGATAGGCATCAATCTGCACACGCCAGCCCGGATTGTCAACGAGATGGAAATGGAAGCGGTTCATCTTCAGCAGCGCCATCATCTCCAATTGTTTCTTCACGAAGTCCTTGCCTTGGAAATGTCGGCTCTCGTCGAGCATCACGCCCCTATAGCGGAAGCGCGGCCAGTCAAGGATGGTGCAGCAGCTTACCACGCTGTCCAAAGATTCCATCATCTTGAGCGTCTGCTGGGCATAGAACACGCCTTCCTCGTCAGCTGCCACAATCTTCACGCCCTTCTTCCCAAGCTCCATCCAATAAGCCGACTTCAGCTGCCAGTTAGCCAGTTCCCTACCCTCCAAGCGACGGAGGAGAGCCTTCTCGGATTTAACAATTTTACAGTTCGACAATTTGCCGATTCCCTTGCATACCTTATACTCTGCCGGAGCCGGTATCAAGTTAGTCGGCTGGGGCTGGGCTTGGACGCTCATCAAACCACAGGCAAATGCAAAAGCTATAAGGAACACAAAGACATGAAGGCACAAAGCATTTTTGACACAAAGAGATAAACCTTTGTGCCTTTTTTCTGCCTGCATAGCTCTTTCGTGTTTTTGTGTCTTTGTGTTCAGTTTCATTTCATCTCAGATGCTGGTTTATTTCCTTTCGAGCAACACGACGTTCTCGACGTGCTGCGTGTGGGGGAACATATCGACTGGCTGTATGCGCTTCACTTCGTAGGCGGCGGAGAGGAGCTGCAGGTCGCGGGCCTGTGTGGCGGGATTACAGCTAACATAGACGATGCGCTGCGGGTCGGCGAAGAGGATAGCATCTATGACATCCCCGTGCATTCCGGCTCGTGGCGGGTCGGTGATGATGATGTCGGGCTTGCCGTGCTTCTCGATGAAGTCCTTGTTCAGGATGTCCTTCATGTCGCCGGCAAAGAACTCGGTGTTTTCTATACCGTTTATCTTGGAGTTAATCTTGGCATCCTCAATGGCTTCGGGAACGTACTCTATGCCAATGACCTTGCGGGCATACTTTGCCACAAAGTTGGCAATGGTGCCTGTGCCAGTGTAAAGGTCATAGACCAATTCATTGCCCGTAAGCCGTGCGAACTCGCGCGCTACATTATATAATATATACGCTTGTTCGGTGTTTGTCTGATAGAAGCTCTTGGGGCCGACCTTGAAGCGAAGCCCTTCCATTTCAAGGAAGATGTGGTCGGTGCCGCTGTAGAGCTGCACATCGAGGTCGCCAATGGTATCGTTGAACTTTTCGTTGTTCACCCACAGCAGGCTCGTTATCTCGGGGAAGGTCTCGTGCATCCACTGCAAAAGAGCCATTGCATCCTCATGACCCCCCTCCTTCTCCCCCGAGGGGGAGTGATTGTCCGAGAAGCCTCCCCTCGGGGAGATTTGGTGGGGGTCGCTCATACAGAACTGCATCAGCACCATTAGCTCGCCTGTGTTGGAGAGGCGTATCATCATGTTCCGCAGCAAGCCGTGATGTTCGCGGGCATTGAAGAAGGTGAGGCCATGCTCGTAGGCATACTGCTGTACCCCGTTGCGCAAGCGGTTGTTGATGTCCTCCATGAGGTGGCACTCGCGGATGGGCAGAATCTTATCAAAAACACTTCCCGTATGATAGCCGACAGCTCCGGGAAGGTCGAACGTCTTGCCTGATTTGATCTCCTCTTCCGTCAACCAAATCTTGTCCGAGAAGCCGAACTCCAACTTGTTGCGGTAGCACCTGGTCTTTGCAGAGCCAAGGATGGGAGTGCACTCTGGCAAGGGAATCTTGCCGATGCGTTCCAGGTTGTCCATCACTTGCTTCTGCTTGTAGCGCAACTGCTCCTCGTAAGGAAGAATCTGCCACTTGCAGCCTCCACACACACCATAGTGCGGGCAGAAAGGCTCTGTGCGGCGTTCGCTCTTCTTATGTATATGCGTGCAAACCGCCTCGGCGTAGTGATGTTTCTTGCGCGTCACACGAAGGTCAACCACATCGCCCGGCACGACATAAGGCACAAAGACCACCAAGTCATCTATGCGAACGAGTGCTTTCCCCTCGGCTGCCACATCCTGTATTTCCACTTCCCTGTAAACGGGCAATTCTTTCTTCTTCCTCGACATCTTGTGAATTTACAATTTGACAATTTACAATTTATAATTTATTACCGCTAAACTCTCCTTTTGATGTGCAAAAGTACATATTTTCACTTAAACGGCAAAATTATTCATTATGAATTATGATTTATGAATTATTTACATTACCTTTGCGCACTTGAAAAATACATTACACACATTATAATAATTATATATTATGAGTCAAAAACGTGTTTACACCTTCGGCAACGGACAAGCTGAAGGTAATGCGCAGATGCGCGAACAGCTGGGTGGCAAGGGTGCCAACCTGGCAGAGATGAATCTTATTGGCGTTCCTGTTCCTCCAGGCTTCACCATCACCACCGACGTATGTAACGAGTACTATGAGGTTGGTCAGGAGAAGATTATGGAACTGCTGAACGACGACGTTATGGCAGCCGTAGCTCACATCGAGAAGCTGATGAACTCCAAGTTCGGCGACGCACAAAACCCGCTGCTCGTCAGCGTTCGTTCCGGTGCCCGTGCCTCTATGCCTGGCATGATGGACACCATCCTGAACCTCGGCCTCAACGATGAGGTTGCAGAAGGAATGGTCAAGAAGACTGGCAACCCTCACTTCGTTTATGACAGCTACCGTCGCTTCGTTCAGATGTACGGCGACGTTGTGCTCGAACTGAAGCCCGCCAACAAGACCGACATCGACCCGTTCGAGGAGATTATCGAGCAGGTGAAGGCCATCCGTGGCGTGAAGCTCGACAAGGACCTCAGCGTAGAGGAACTCAAGGAGCTTGTTGTTCGCTTCAAGAAAGCCATCAAGGAGCGCACAGGCAAGGACTTCCCCAACGACCCCATCGAACAGCTCTGGGGAGCCATCTGCGCCGTATTCCGCAGCTGGATGAACGAACGCGCCATCCTCTATCGCAAGATGGAAGGCATACCCGACGAATGGGGCACAGCCGTCAGCGTAATGGCAATGGTATTCGGCAACATGGGCGACACCTCAGCAACAGGCGTTTGCTTCAGCCGCGACGCAGCCAACGGCGAGAACATCTTCAACGGTGAGTACCTCGTGAACGCTCAGGGCGAGGACGTTGTAGCAGGCATCCGCACTCCCCAGCAGATTACCAAAGTAGGCAGTCAGCGTTGGGCAGAACGTGCCGGCATCAGCGAAGGCGAACGCGCCGTGAAGTATCCCTCTATGGAAGAGGCTATGCCCGAGATTTACAAGCAGCTCGACGCCATCCAGAACAAACTCGAGGAACATTATCGCGACATGCAGGACATGGAGTTCACCGTACAGGAAGGCAAACTTTGGTTCCTCCAGACACGTAACGGCAAGCGTACAGGTGCCGCTATGGTGAAGATTGCCATCGACCTGCTCCACGAAGGAAAGATTGACGAGAAGACAGCCATTCTGCGTTGCGAACCCCAGAAACTCGACGAACTTCTGCACCCCGTATTCGACAAGAAAGCCCTCGCCAACGCTAAGGTTATCGCTCAAGGTCTGCCCGCATCACCCGGTGCTGGCTGCGGACAGATTGTCTTCCATGCCGACGACGCACAGGCTTGGCACGCAGACGGTCACAAGGTTGTACTCGTCCGCATTGAGACCTCTCCCGAAGACCTCGCTGGTATGTCTGCAGCAGAAGGCATCCTCACCGCTCGCGGCGGTATGACCAGCCACGCAGCCGTCGTAGCTCGCGGCATGGGCAAGTGCTGCGTCTCTGGCGTAGGCTCGCTCAATGTAGATTACAAAGCCAAGACCGTAGAAATAGACGGCGTAGTATATAAGGAAGGCGACTACATCTCGCTGAACGGTACCACCGGTCAGGTATATGCAGGCGAGGTTCCCACGAAGGCTGCTGAGCTCAGCGGTGACTTCAAGGAGCTCATGGATCTCTGCGACAAATATACCAAGCTGCAGGTTCGCACCAATGCCGACACACCTCGCGACGCACAGCTGGCTCGCGCCTTCGGTGCCAAGGGTATCGGTCTGACTCGTACCGAGCACATGTTCTTTGAGGACAAGAAGATCGTTGCAATGCGTGAGATGATTCTCGCCGACAGC
>JAFXZK010000012.1 GCA_017541265.1 Bacteroidaceae bacterium
AGCCTTTTGGGTCAGTTCGTTGCGGAGCTTCACTTCAAACTCTGAACCATAAAGCGTCCGTTCACGGTCTAAACGGGGAATGTAGAACTCACGTTGCTGCTTGGGAGTCTTTTCTGTAGTAAATGTCGGTGAAGTGAAAATAAAACGGAGTTCCTTGATGTCCTTCAATGCCTCCTTCAACTCCTGAAAGGCATAGATGGAGAAACAGGATGCCGCTATAGATAGTCGGCTTCCGGCTTTCATTTGCGCTACGATGTCATCCCGTAGTGTCTTGTTGATGTTGTTAATTAGCTCCACTTGTTACTACACGATAACTTTTGAAGCGAAAGGACTATCTCGAATGATAATGGGTTCAAGGCAAGAACCTCAGGACATAATAAAAGCGTGAACCGCTCCTATCGATGTCCCAAGGTCCTAGCTAAACCCATTCACGAAGATAAGCCCCGCCCACGCTATCGCGCAGGCGCTGGTACTTATTCGTTTCGTGAAATGTCAAATGAATTTGCTAGGTTCAGGGACATCATCGAATATAGCACTAACGCTATGTTTGCCGATAAGATTTGAAGGGCGCCTCCGCTGAGGGTTTGCTGCACCATAAGGTGCATTTATGCCCATCTCGACTACAAAGTTAGCGATTTATCCGATACAAACAAAGAAAAACACACAAAATTTAGAGGATATAATAAAAACGCTTACCTTTGCAATAACAAAACATGAGTTTTAGCTATCCGGGGAGAATCCCGAGAGGGTAGCAGCTATCAGCACAGAGCCATCTTCTTTAAATGGCTCAAACTCAAATATCTTGTCTTCGAGACTTATGTAATGAGGAAAAATGCAGTTTGTTTTTCAAAGTTAAAACAAATAAATGAGGAATGAAGAATGAAAAACAAAAAATAGTAAGAAGAAGGAACAACTTTCAACTATTCTTCGTACCTTTGCAAAAAATTGAACATTGAATATTGAACATTATGAAACGTATTTTCTTATTCTCTTATTCTCTTATTCTCTTATTCTCTCTCGCTTCGGCCCAGCAGGAATCCCTGCTCGACAAAGTGAACCTCTACATCGGCACTGCCGACGACTACGGGCAAATGACGCCAGGCGCAACGAAGCCATACAGCCAGATTCAGGTCTGCCCTGACAGCAAACCGCGTCAGCATCCGGGTTACGACTACGAAGTGCCGACGATATCCGGCTTCAGCATCAACCGCCTGTCGGGTGTCGGCGGCTCAGGATGTGGCGGCAACGTCTCTTTGATGCCTGACGCAACAGGCAACGACATCCGCCTCCTGAAGCATACCGAAGTGGCGAAGCCCGGCTACTACAGCGTCCAGCTGAGCAATGGCGTGTGGTTCACCGCGACTGCAAGCTACCGCATAGCTGCGGAGCGCTTCTCCTTCCCTTCCAAAGAGAAAGCAGTCCTCTTGCTCAACCCGCGTTCTGCCTTCGACAAGGTCTTCGGTGCAAGCTTTGAGCAGAAGACGCCCGACATGGGGCAAGGCTTCGTGGAATGTGCCAACACCTGTGGCAGAGGACACTATCACCTGCACTACCGCCTTTACACCAGCACGCCTTTCGTGCTCGACACCATTGCCGACGGCCGCAAGCGACTCACCTTCCCTGAGCTGTCCGCCAAGTATGTCGAGGTGCGCATCGTCGTCTCTACCGGTCTTGCCGACGAGCTTGACAAGATGAAGCCAAACATGGTATGGGGGACGAGCTTCGAAAGCATGATAAATAGCGCCAAGTGGGAGTGGGAACGTCTGCTCTCGAAAGTTGAAATCGAGGGCGGCACGGCAGACCAGCAGACCATCTTCTACACTTCGCTCTACCGAACATTCCACAGCCCGTTCCTCGTCACCGACCCCGTGATGCGCCGTTACCTTGGCACGGACGGCAAGACGCATGTGGCAGAGGACAACTTCTACTACAGCTCCTGGTCGCTTTGGGACACCTACCGCACGAAGTTCCCGCTCATCACGCTGCTCGACGAGGTTCATTCTCCGTACATCATGCAGTCCCTGTCACAGCTTTACCTTACGGGCAAGAAGGACTGGAGCACGAACTACGAATGTGTGCCGACGGTGCGCACGGAACATGCCATTGCGACGCTCCTCGACGCTTACCGGCAAGGCATCAGCATCCCGTCGCTTCGTGACGCCTACCCCGGTATGGTGGCAGAAGTGAAGCGGCTCAGCCTGAAGAGTCCCGACCAGTGTCTCGAGGCCAGTGGCGACTTCTGGGCTTTGGGACAGCTGGCAAGTGAGCTTGGTATGACAGCAGACGCTGACAAGTGGATGAAACGGGGCGAGGAAATCTTCGACAGCATTTGGCCGCGCGAGTTCATGAACATCGACGAAACCTACACAAAGATGAAAGGCAACGGACTCTATCAGGGCACACGCTGGCAGTACCGCTGGGGCGCACCGATGTACCTGCCGCGAATGATTGAGCTGGTCGGAAAGGAGAAGCTTGCTGCACAACTGCAACAGTTCTTCGAGAAGGAGCTTTACAACCAGGGCAACGAGCCGGACATCCATGTGCCTTTCCTCTTCGGACGTCTCGGTATGCCTCAACAGACAGGCGGTATCGTCCGCAGCCTTGCCACAGAAAGCATCACGCACCGTTACGGCGGCAACGATGCCTACCCGACACCTTTCGTAGGCTGTGCCTTCGTGAACCAGCCTCGCGGCTATTGCCCCGAGATGGACGAGGACGACGGCGCGATGAGTGCCTGGTACGTCTTCGCCAGCATCGGCATGTACCCGCTCGTCGTGGGCGAAGCAGTGTATGAACTCTTCCCGCCTCTCTTCGACAAAGTGACGCTCCACCTTGGCAAGGACGGCAAGACAACCGTCGCCATCAGCACCACAGGTCCAAAGGGACAAATGGTAAATGGTAAATGGGTAAATGGTAAATGCAAGAAGGTCACCTGGAACGGCAGGGCATTGACTGATTTCCGCATCAGCGTCAAGGAACTCAAGCAAGGCGGCACGCTGACGTTCCATTTCTAATTCATAATTTATATATTCAAAATTCAAAAGTGCGAGACAATGAAGAACCTGTCTTATATTTTCATTATTTCATTCCTTCATTATTTCATTATTTCCTGCTCTCCGCAGAAGGCAGAGACTCAAGACACGGCACAAACCGAACAGTCCGATGAAGGCATTCGTTGTTTGCCTGACTATGCCTACACCGACTCCCTGATGCAAGGTAGCCACAAGGTCGTCTTTACCATCACGGGACAAGCCGACGACGAGCTGTCCGTCGTGACTGACGAGGACGGCACACAGTACAAAGACAACCGCTGGCAGCTCGTCATCACGAAGGACGGCAAGACGCTCTTCAATCGAAGCTTCAGCAAGGCTGACTTCAAGTCGCAGCTTCCCGATGACTTCAAGAAGTATGGCATCATGGACGGCCTGCGCTTCCATCATGCCGAGGAAGGCAAGCTCTACTTCAACACCTGCGTCAGCTTCCCCGACAGCGACATGTCCTGTCCCTTTGTCCTCACCATCGGCCCCGACGGCAGCTACACCATCTCACCCGACACCTCTTTCGACGAAGACGGGCTGCCGCCTACCCCCGACAAGCCGAAAGAGTAAGGATAAGGCCAAGCACAGAATGACACAAAGCGCAGAAAGGGGTCATAAGTACACCCAGACGAATTATTCCATATACGGAACCTTCACACAGACCTTGCGAACAGGCTGCGGCTGACCATCAACAGCCATACAGGGCTTGTGGGCATCCGAGGGGTAGAACACCTGGTAGCTGTCAGGGCTTACCAGCATACGACGGGCATTGTCGGCATCGGCGTAGAGAATAAAGTCGCCCTCTTCGTTGAACTCGCCCTGCGGCTCACGCGCCTGTTCCTTGTCTGCAACAAAAACCACTTCGCTGCCGCGCGTCAGCAACTGCACATCAATATATTTCCGGTGCAGCTCATACACGTTCTGCCGCTTTGTCTCATACTCGGCAACATTGGCAAAAGCGCCGTCGCCAATCTCGTTGCGTCCCAAAGGCAGCGCGTTCAGGTCTTGCTCTTTCAGGAAGAACGCAACGGTTTCCCATACGACAGGGTTCCGCTCTATCTGTGCATCTAACCGGCACAAGTCATTGTCCTTGGCAAGTGGCAGCGTGCGCCACAACGCCTTGATTTCATTCTCAGTCATAATTCAATCTTTATATTTTTAAGCAAGTGGGCAACATCCATCATGCCAGGGACGACGATGTCGGCTCCGGCATCTTTGAGGATGTGGTCTTCAAGAGGGCCTGTGTTGGCGGCAATGGTAAAGATGCCTGCACCTTTTGCTGACTCTACGCCAAGCGGAGCATTCTCCACGACAATAGCCTCTTCTGCTTTGATGCCTCCTTTCTCCAACCCCATCAGATAAGGTTCGGGATCGGGCTTGCCGCGCTTCACATCGAAGCCCGTCACCATCAGTTCCTGCCGGAAAAAGCCCGGATAATGTTCCTCAAGGCGTTCAAGCAAGGAAACCTGCGCACTACCCGTAACAAGGATAATCTTGCAGCCAAGCTCCTTCGCTGCAGTCAAAGCTTCCAGCGCTCCTGGCATTGGCTTCGCTTCGGGACAAGTATTGAACACCTCTGCTTTTGCAGCGTAGATGCGTTCTATCTCCTCTTCCGTCGCATCCCTGCCCCAATAACGCTGGGCAAGGATGTTGATGGTGCCGCTGCCAGTCCGCCCTTCGTGGAGATAGGCTTCGTAGGCCGTCATCTCCAACCCGAACTGGGTCATTGCGTGCGACCAGGCATAAGCGTGATTCGGCATACTGTCGAAGAGCACACCATCCATGTCAAACAATATCGCACGGACAGCCCCCTCCCCGCTCCCCCTTTTGGGGAGTGCTTTTGAGCGGCGAGGCGGCGGAAATGAGGCACTCCCCCAAAGGGGGAGCGGGGAGGGGGCTTCCATTACAATCTTGCTTTAATTGCTTCGGTTTCCTTTTCGTAGCCGGGTTTGCCGAGCAGGGCGAACATATTCTTCTTGTAAGCCTCTACGCCGGGCTGGTTGAAGGGGTTGACGCCGAGAATGAGGCCGCTCACGCCGCAAGCCTTCTCGAAGAAGTAAATTATCTGACCGATATAATACTCGTTCAGGCGAGGCACGATGAGACGCATGTTGGGCACGCCGCCATCGACATGAGCGAGTTGTGTGCCAAGCTCTGCCATCTTGTTCACCTCATCCACACGCTTGCCAGCAAGGAAGTTCAGGCCGTCGAGATTCTCCTCGTCGCTGGGGAAGAGCAGCTTGTGCTCTGTCTCTTCTACGCTGACAACCGTCTCGAAGATGCTGCGCTCGCCTTCCTGAATCCATTGTCCCATGGAGTGCAGGTCGGTGCTGAAGTCAACGGCAGCGGTGAAGATGCCCTTGTGGTCCTTGCCTTCGCTCTCGCCGTAGAGCTGCTTCCACCACTCGTTCATGTAATGGAGCTTGGGCTGGAAGTTGACAAGTATCTCTATCTTCTTGCCGCTCTGATAGAGTGCGTTGCGAACGGCTGCATACTGCAGGCTGATGTTCTGCTCGAAGGGAACGTCGGCAGCGACTGCCTTCTCCATGTCGGCAGCACCCTGCACAATCTTGGCAATGTCGAAACCTGCCACTGCGATGGGCAGCAGGCCTACGGGAGTGAGCACGCTGAAGCGGCCGCCTACGTTGTCGGGGATGACGAAGGAGGTGTAGCCTTCCTTGTCGGCACAAGTGCGGGCAGCACCCTTCTTGGCATCGGTGACAGCTACGATGACCTTGCGAGCCATCTCTTTGCCGTGTTGCTGCTCGCACTGCTTCTTGAGCAGACGGAAGGCAAGGGCCGTCTCGGTCGTGGTGCCGCTCTTGGAAATGTTGATGACACCGAAGCGACGGTCCTTCAGATACTCTGTGAGCTCGTAGAGATAGTCCTCGCCGATGTTGTTGCCAGCGAAGAGGATGTTGGGATTCTCGCCCTTGTTGGTGAGCCACTGGAAGCTGTTGCCCAGGGCCTCGATGACAGCGCGGGCACCAAGATAGGAGCCGCCGATGCCAGCCACGACAACGGTGTCGCAGTTCTCGCGAAGCGTCTGGACGCAAGCCTGGAGCTTCGTCATGAACTCAGCCGTGATGCTGCTGGGCAAGTGGAGCCAGCCAAGGAAATCATTACCTGCACAGGTGCCGGCCTCGAGAGCCTTCTGTGCCTCTTCTGCCTTCGATGCGAAGGCTGCAATCTGCTCCGCACTCAGCAGAGCCTTTGAATAGTCAAGTTTTAACATCTTATTAATTTACAATTTGACAATTTACAATTTTATTTCTTAAGTGAACAGGGAACATTTTCCCTCTTTTGTTATACTATGTGTAAAGCATCATTGCCTTGAAGTCAGTGAGTTTCAGGATCCTTATCTGCTTATGCTGACCGAGGTCGGTGAGGTCTGCATCGCCGCTGACGATGTAGTCGGCACCAATTGTTTCAGCAAGTGACAGAAGATAGAGGTCATTGGGGTCGCGGACAGCAGACTGAGCAACTTCTGTTTCAATGACAGCAAACTGGCAGAAGGCGTGAATGATAGACAACAAATCATCGACATCGGTCTGGCTAACATATTTGCGGATTTTGTCGCGAGTGGCAACATCACATATTTCTTTAATGAGGCGGTCGCAAACATAAACATCGAAACGCTCGTCTGTCAGCATTCGGCGCACAAGCTGCGTATGATGGCCGATGAGAAACGAAATCCAGAGATTGGTGTCAATGATAACCTTCATTTTGCGTATCTCACGGCTCTTACTTCGTCCATTACCTCACTTTCGCTGAGCATCGGACTGGCGGAGCGACTACTAATAAAGCGGTCAAGCATCTGCTCACGGGTCTCGACTTGCCAGCCGAATTTGCGGATGAGTTCGCGGAACAGCGACCAGTCCACGGTTGGAACATTCACATATACACCCTGAATTGTAGCACTGTTTGTCATGACAATAATGTCTTTTGTTTCTTTTTCGGTTGCAAAGGTACGACATTTAATTCATAATTCATAATTCTCAGATGCCTTTTTGCACTAAGGCGCGCTTTTAATGCGCGGAACACAATTCATAATTTCATACTATATACAAAAAGCCGCCCGAACATCTCATATTCGAGACATTCGGGCGGCTCGTTCAGTGAAACGATTATTTTACTGCTTCCGCACAGGGCGGACAGAAAGCCCACAGTAGCGGTCGAAAAGGTAGTTAAACCTGACTTCGAACGAGTTAAAGTCTAGTTTATAGGCTATGCGTGGGCTGCCACCTAGCGAACGCGACCAGTAATAGCCGATCTCGTCAACATCAGGAAAAAATGCGCCATAGTGGTAACCCGCAGCAGGCAAGAAAATGGAGTTACCATTTGATGCAGTAAACAGCCAACCGTTAACATCCTCGACGGTCGTCCTAATTGCAGTTGTATTGCGACAGAGTTCAAATATTTGGGCAAAACTCGGCATCTGCCAGTCGCTGCCCCAATTCGCTGTTGCTGCATCGTCCTCAGGTAACAGTTCTGTCAGCGTGTCTGTAAAACCATTGTAGCCGTAACTACTATCGTTACAGTACTTCGTTAATGTTTTTTTCGTACCGTTGCAGTATTTGTAGTTCTCCCAACTGCAGGTATCCTTCGGTGTCGTCTCGCCCCAAGCGAAGTAGTCGCCGTATTCTTCGGGGCTATTGGCGCCAACGTTGCAAGTTGCCCAAAGCGTGCCGCTCGGCAAGCCGAGGTCAACAAACTCGTGGTCTTCATCAATGATAGGCTCAGGCTCCTCAAACGTAACATCTTTTACATTCGACACATCGAATTTAACAACCTGATTATCCATCGTCGTGACCACCATCTTGGCTTTCCTTTCGGTCGCCGAGCCTTGCTTCTGCGCCAGGGCAGTCTGCACGCTTGCCACCATAAGCAGCAGGGAAGCAATAAGGAAAAGTATTCTCTGTTTCATAATTCTCTCACTTAACCACAACTTTCTTTCCTTTCACGATATAGATGCCCTTCTTTAATGAAGAATAAAGAGTAAAGAATGAAGAATTTGCTTCCGCGCTGAACTTACGGCCGCTGAGGTCATAGACATCATTGTCAATTATCAATTGTGAATTGTCAATTTCTTTGATGCCGGTAGAAATCTCGTTGAACTGCCAGCTGTCGAAGTCCATCAATGATGATCCGTTTCCAGAAAAGGTGAAGAAAATGTCGCAGACGTTTTTAATGGGCGAGGACAGATTACATTCAAAGTCTTGCCACTCGCCATCGGTGGGTTGCACGTTGACTTTTCCTCTTATTGTCCCTGTCTTGCTGCCAATCCGCAACGTGAGTGCACATCTCCGCTCGGCGCGTACTCTGACAGATAATGTCTGCGTCCCTGTTTCGCCGAAATCAACTCCGCGCACCTTGATATAGTCGTCTTTACTGATGTTTGTCACGTAGCATTGATTGTGGTCGCCCACACAAAGCACTCCAGAACTCTGATTGATGGTTTCTGCCTCCTGCCGTTCGTATGGATCGACGGTCTGAAGTTGCGACACGCCTGCGGAGGTAAAAGGAATATAGGGAATCGTGCCGTCCTCGTTCGGAGTGAACTCCTCAACGCAGGCAGAGCGATGGAACCCGCCGCCACCTGGCAGGTTGCCGTTGTGATAGAACATATAGTGGTGTCCCTTGTATTCAACACTTCCACCGTGAATAGTAAAGCTGTTTTGGGCTTCCCCCATTATCTTGCCTTGGTAAGTCCACGGCCCGGTAATGTTGTCGGCGGTGGAGTATGCCCAATGTTCGGGAACTCCGCCTGCTGCATATTCCAGATAGTATTTGCCGCCTCGTTTGTATATCCACGATGCCTCTTCAAAGTTGGTCTTTGGGTTGCCATTGTCGTCGTAGCCCTTGTAGGGGCCAAAGGCTGTTTCGTCTATTGTCACCACCTCTTTCTCTCCGCCTGTTATGGCCGTCATATTCCTTGTGAGTTTGGTGTACCACAGCATATTGTTGCCATAGAAAAGATACGCTTGTCCGTTATCGTCGATGAAGACCGACGGGTCAATCTTGAACCACCCCTTAACCAGGGGCTTGCCAATAGGGTCTCTGTAGGGGCCAGCGGGACTGTCGGCCACTGCGACACCGATGCCGGGATATGCCTCTCCCTTGATGGTGGCGGTCACATACCAGTACCATTTGCCGTTGCGTTCAATGCACTGGCTCGCCCAGCAGTCGTTATCCTGCTTGGCCCATGTTGAGAATGTCGCAGAGGTGAGCGGAGTACCGCGATACGTCCAGTTCACCATATCGACTGTACTGTATAGTAGCCAGTCCTTCATAGTGTAATAGCCGTTCACCAGCTGCTCCTCGTCGTGGTCAACAAAGAGGTAAAGGGTGTCTCCGTGCACGTATGGCGCAGGGTCTGGGGTGTAGCGGTCACAGATGATGGGGTTTTGCGAAAGGATGGAAACGGTAGGCAGACAGGCGAGCCAAAGCGTCAGAGCATACCGAAGAATTTTGTTGTTCATGGCTTCATTCATTTAGTAGCGACCTTCTTCCCATTCTCTATATATATGCCCTTTGGTAATTTTGACTTTTGACTTTTGACTTTTGAATTACCCATTTGGCGGCCGCCGAGGTCGTAGATTCCTCCCTCATTTTGATTTTTGATTTTTGAATTTTGAATTTCTTCTATGCCAGTCTCGTCTTCGCCGTTATCGGTACGCAGCACAATGTTGCTGACGCTTATGTCGTCGGTGGAGGATTGGCGTGTAAAGAGGATTTTGTATTGTGCGAAATCCTCATTCTTGATTTCGAAGGGGATGGTGATGTCTTCGCCTACCGCCACGGTCTTGCTGAATACAAGTTTTGAGTTTGGGTACCTCTGTAGTCGCACGCTTACGTTCTTTCCTGCCGCGCCGTCGGCACGGAAGCTGAGTTTGTAGCGGCCAGTCGTGAGCTGCAGCGAATGATAGACATTCTGGTTGGCATCTGTCTTCTCTCCGAGGCCAAAGGCCAGCAGCGTTCTGGCCTGGTTCACCGTCCAGCCGTGGTTCTGGGGAGCAAAGCCCTCAGCCTCAATGCGCGGCATCCACTTCAGCGTGGTGTCGCACGGCGTATCGAGGGTATATCTGCGGAAGAACCTCCACATAGTCAGCGAGGAGTTGCCGTCCTCGGTATTGGTGGTGAAGTCGTTGTGCCCCATACCGTCTATTTCATAGAAGATGTATGGGAAACTGCCCTCCGTAGCCTCGTAAACGCTTTTGTCGTACTTGCCGCTCACACTCGTCTTCACCGGCACAGGATTAGCACCCATGCGAGCCACCATTTCATCGACGATAGTAGGCGTCAGACTATAGCGCACGAAATCGTCATTCTTTCCATGAATGTGCAGGAAAGGAACCGGGCGTTTACCCGTATGGCGAAGGTGGAACTCGTTGAGCGGGAAGCCGCTGATGCTGGCAAAGGCGGCAAATACATCGCTGCACGCATTGGCCATAGCGTAAGTGTTCATACCGCCATTGGAGAAGCCGCAGCAATAGACGCGGCGGCGGTCTATCTCATAGTTCTGGGACAGCTCGTCGATGATGGCTCTGAGGAAATCGGCCTCGGCATTGTCTTCGCCCGAAGCGTCCCAACCCGTGACGGTACCTCCAAACACCGGAAAATAGATGAGTTCACCCTGGGGATAGGCCACGACGAACTTCGCTGTGTCGGCAATGTTGTTGAAATGCGGAGCTTGGTCATTGCTGCTGCCGCTGGCACCGTGCATAGCGATAACCAGCGGAGCGCCTGTCTTCAGGCCTCTCGGCACATAGAGTCTGTAGGAGCGCGTCTTGTCACCAACAGTAATTTCGACGATTTTGTTGACAGCCTGAAATGCGTTAATATCTCCCAATCCAGCGACAAGCAATACCAGCGAGAGCATTAATTTTTGGATGTTGTTCATAAGTTTTCTGATATAATTCCGATTTGCTCTGCAAAGGCACAAAAAGCAATTATCTGAATGCGTCGCTCAGGAGCTTTATCTCGATGGAGGGGCTGATGCGCTCGTAGAGGATGTTATAGACGGCATCAAGGATGGGCATATTGACGTGCAGGTGCTTGTTGATGTCCTTCATACACTTCGTGGCAAAGTAGCCCTCGGCAATCATCTCCATCTCAAGTTGCGCACTCTTCACGCTATAACCCTGCCCTATCATCGTGCCAAAGACGCGGTTGCGGCTGAAGTTGGAATAGCCCGTCACAAGCAAGTCGCCTGTATAAACGCTTTCGGTGATGCTGCGGTTGATGGGATAAACGGTGTTGAGGAAGCGCTCCATCTCCTGAATGGCGTTACTGATGAGGACGGCCTGGAAGTTGTCGCCGTACTTGAGTCCGTGACAGATGCCCGCAGCAATGGCATAGACGTTCTTCAGGACGCTGGCGTACTCGATACCAATCACATCGTCGCTCGTCTTCGCCTTCACATAATCGCTGGCAAGCATTTTGGCAAAAGCCGCAGCCTTCTCCTTGTCGGCACAACCGACGGTCAGGTAAGTGAGACGGTTCAGAGCAACCTCCTCCGCGTGACTCGGTCCGCCAAGCACGGCGAGGTTGTCCTCCGGCACGTTATACATCTGGTTGAAGTAGTCGGAGCAGATGAGGTTCTCGTCGGGCACGATACCCTTGATAGCCGTCACGATGAACTTGTCGCGAAGGCGGACGTGGAGCCGCTTGAGGTGACCTTTCAGGTAAGGCGAAGGCGTGACGAAGATGAGCGTCTGGCAAGCCTCGACCGCCTTGTTGATGTCGCTCTCGAAGGAGATGCGGTTCACGTCGAAGTGTACGCTGGTGAGGTAGGCGGGATTGTGTCCGAGGCGCTTGAAGTCCTCGATTCGGTCGTCCCTGCGAAGGTACCACCAAATATGGTCGTTCTTCTCGAGCAGCATCTTGGCAATCGCCGTTGCCCAACTGCCGCCACCCAGCACTGCTATGTTTCCTAAATCATTCACCGGTGCAAAGGTACGAATAAGCGAGCACAATACAAAAGAAAAACCAAAGTTTTTCTGTTTATTGTCGAGCGAAAGTACTTTCTTGCGCTCCGTAGGTGCTCAGGCGCAGGCGGGACGACCTTTAGGTCAAAGGTACGGAAAAAAGTGAAAAGTTGGAAAGATAAAAAGGTAAAAAGATAAAAAAAGACTGAATTTCATCACAATTTGTGCTTTTTAACCTTTAATTCTTCATTCTTC
>JAFXZK010000013.1 GCA_017541265.1 Bacteroidaceae bacterium
CATGGTACCTTTTTTATAATGAAATGGTAAATAGTAAATTCTCAAATTGTAAATAACATCGATGATTCTCGTAGTTGATGACGAAAAAAGGACTTCGCATTGCGAAGTCCTTTTGTAGCGCCTACGGGAATCGAACCCGTGTTCCATGCGTGAGAGGCATGTGTCCTAGCCGCTAGACGAAAGCGCCATGTTCATTTACAGTTTGACAATTTACGATTTACAATTTAATGTTGTCGCAAATGTCTTTGCGGAAGCTGGGGGATTCGAACCCCCGGTACGGTAACCCGTACGTCAGTTTAGCAAACTGGTGGTTTCAGCCACTCACCCAAACTTCCTTCCATGCATCAAAGCGTGATATCTAAGAGATTTCCTTCAATGCGGATGCAAAGGTAGAGTTTTTTTGCGAACTGCGCAAGCATTTCAGGTTTTTTTTGTAACTTTGTGCAGAAAAACATGAGAAATGAGCCTTAACACAACATCTTTACTTCCGAAAGGTTGCTTTATGGTGCGGTTCCCGGAGATATCCGACCAGCGTGGCAGTCTTGCTTTCGGAGAGGCGGAGCGGCACATCCCGTTCCCCGTCAAACGCATCTTCTGGACATACAACATCCAGGACGGCAGCATACGCGGCGACCATGCCCACCGCACTTGCGAGATGGTGCTGTTCCCCATCGGGGGCAGCTTCGACATTGAGGTGGACGATGGCAGCAGGCGAAAGCTCCTCCACATGGACGACCCCAGCCAGGGTGTTTACATCCCGCCCCTCGTGTGGTGCCGTCTGATGAACTTCACACCGAATGCCGCCTGCATCAGCCTTGCCTCGGAGGAATACAGAGCCGAGGATTATATCCACGACTATGAGGAATTCTTGAAATTGATTAAGGAATGACGATTATACCATATTCCATAAACAGAAAGGACACATGGGACACGTTCGTCGACATGTCGAAGAACGGCACGTTCCTCTTGAAGCGCGGTTTCATGGACTACCATTCCGACCGCTTCTTCGATTGCTCCCTGCTCATCTATGCCGGCATCTCGCCCGACGGAGAGTTCAAGGAGAAGAGCCTTACGACGAAAGACCTCGTGGCTGTCTTCCCTGCCAATTGGGACAAGGAGAGTCGCACGGTCTATTCCCACCAGGGACTGACCTATGGCGGACTGCTCGTCTTGCCGGAAGTGACGCAGAAGGAGGTGATGGACATGATGCAGGCCATCCTCGGGTATTATCGCGACATGATGCAGGCCGAGCACCTTGTTTACAAGCCTATACCTTATATATATAGTAGTGTCCCGTCGGGCGAAGACCTCTATGCGCTTTTCCGCGCTGGGGCAAAACTGTCGCGACGGCTGGTGAGCACTTGTGTGCCGATGCGCAACCCGATGAAGATGGCAACCCTGCGAATGCGGCAGGCAAAGAAGGCTGTGGAGCACGGCTTCTACATCGACCGCATGACGGAAGGGGACAACGAAACGCTTCGGGAATACTGGGCTTTGCTGGAGGAGGTGCTGGAGAAGTATCACAATGCACGTCCCACGCATACCTTGCAGGAGATGCAGCTGCTGATGAGCCAGTTCCCAAAGAACATCCGCCTCTATATCGTGCGTCACGAGAAACGCATCGTGGCGGGTGTCGTCATCTTCGAGTGCCGCAAGGTAGCGCATGTGCAGTACATCGCCAGCGGAGAAGAGGGCAGAACCTACGGCGCACTCGACCTGCTGTTCCGCCATCTCATCAACGAGCGGTACAAGCAGTTCGAGTGGCTTGACCTCGGCACATCCAACGAGAACGACGGACGCTACCTCAACGAGGGTCTCATCCACCAGAAGGAAGGCTTCGGTGGCAGGGCAGTGTGCTATGATACGTATGAGATAAGCACAGCCCCGCCAGCCCCGTCAGCCCCCTCCCCGCTCCCCCTTTGGGGGAGTGCTTCGGAAGCGAAGGGGGTTGCAGCTTGGACACTCCCCCAAAGGGGGAGTAGGAGGGGGCTTCCCTACCTCGACCTTCGGCGCATCAACAATTCCTTCGAGCCGGAGCTGACGGCAGAAGTGTCGCGCGTGGTGCAGGGCGGATGGTATCTCTTGGGAGAGGAGAATGCCCGCTTCAGCAAAGCTTTCTCCGAGTACTGCGGAGCCAAATACTGTGTGCCGACAGGCAATGGGCTGGACGCACTGACGATGATTCTTGTCGCCTACAAGCGGATGCTCGGTTGGGGCGATGATGCCGAGGTGATTGTTCCCTCGAACACCTACATCGCCAGCATCTTGGCGGTGAGCAGAGCAAGGCTCGTGCCTGTGCTTTGTGAGCCGCGCATCGAGGATTACCTCATCAACCCCTCGGGCATAGAGGCTCTCATCACGGAGCGCACCAAAGCCATCATGGTGGTACACCTCTACGGTCGCGTTTGCGACATGAAGCCCATCATGGAGGTTGCTCGAAAGCATGGCCTGAAGGTCGTCGAGGACGTGGCACAGGCGCAAGGTGTCAGCTACGAAGGTGTCCGGGCAGGTCATCTGTGCGATGCGGCTGGCATCAGTTTCTATCCGGGCAAGAACCTCGGGGCGCTTGGCGACGCAGGCTGTGTCACGACGGACGATGAGGCATTGGCTGACTATGTGCGAGCTATGTCGAATTACGGCAGCAAAGAGAAGTACCTCAACGAGATGAAAGGCCTCAACAGCCGCATGGACGAGGTGCAGGCAGCTGTGCTGTGCCTCAAGCTGAAACGCCTGGATGCTGATAATGAGGCGCGGCGAAAGGTCGCTCAAGCTTATAGCGAAGGCATCACGAATCCCCTCATCACACTTCCATCAATGCCTTCCGACCCAGCGGAGAACGTCTGGCACACCTATCCGATACGAACTTCTGACCGCAACCGCTTGCGTGAATACCTGTCGCAGAACGGCATCGAGACGATGGTACACTATCCCATCCCGCCACATAAGCAGCAGGCCTACAGCGAATGGAACGACCGCAGCTATCCCATCAGCGAGCGCATCCACCGCGAAATCCTCTCCCTCCCCATGTCGCCCGTAATGACATCAGAGGAGGTGGAACGTGTCGTCGAAGCATTGAACACATACAGTTTTTAGCCAAAAGCAGCCGATACAGGCAAGATAAATCAGGCTTGTCGCAGACACTCCGTGTTCTTGTCATTGCTTCATCATGATAAAGCAATTGCTTTGTCATGATGAAGCAATTGCTTGGTCATGACAAAGCAATGATAGGTCCGTGCTGTGTCTGCAACCCCTGCCTGTTGTGGCAAATACAACAGCGTATAATCATTAGTACAAAAGTATGAGGGGCATTGCCTCACGGCAACGCCCCTCGCTTTGGTTGGTTGGAAAAAGTCTAATTGAAATAATGGTTTGTGATTGATTTTTAAGCCTCTGAGGGAGTTTCTGTTGCAGTCTCTTCAGCGGCGGGTGCTGTTTCAGCCTCGGCCTCTGCCTTTGCAGCGGCTTCTGCTTCTGCCTTTGCGACAGCTTCAGCAGCCTTCTTGTCTGCTACTTTCTTTGCAATCTCTTCGCTCACCTTCTTCTCGGCCTTCAGTCGTTCTGCCGCAGCAGCCTTCTTGTCAGCCTCGCCCTTGGCGGTCACTTGGTCCAGACCTTTCTTCTTGTCAGCCTTCCAAGCGTCGAATCTTGCCTGGCATGCTGCCTCGTCGAAAGCGCCCTTCTTGACGCCGCCACGCAGGTGCTTCATGAGATACACTCCTTCGCGGGAGAGGATGTTCCGAACCGTGTCGGTGGGCTGTGCGCCACACTCTACCCAATACAGGGCGCGGTCGAATTTCAAATCTACAGTGGCAGGATTGGTGTTGGGATTGTAAGTACCAATCTTCTCTGTAAACTTACCGTCACGCGGTGCTCTTACATCAGCAATCACGATGCTGTAGAAAGCGTAGCCTTTACGGCCGTGACGCTGCAATCTGATTTTTGTTGCCATAATTTAAATTAGAACTTTTAATAGGTTTGAAATGTGCCGCTAACTCGTAACGGCGGCGCAAAGATACAACATTTTCATCGAACAAAGAACATTGAACATTGAAAAATTTCGTTTTGAGGCTGATTTTTGTGCTTTTGCCTTTAACTATGGACTATGAACTATGGACTATGAACTGGTTTTTACGCCTTTGCTGCGCGTCGTGACGAACCTCTCGCGCCCCATCGTCCGCCGCTGGGTAAAGAAATATAACTGGGTGCTACGGACAGAGATATTCACCTGAAATACAAAGTTTGCGTGGTTGTATGAAACTAACCGAGGAAGAAATACAAGACGAACGTACAAAATACATTCTTGGACTATGATGAAGGTTTTTCTCGACACTAACATTCTGCTTGACTTTGGTCTTGACCGAGAAAAAGCCGACTTTGCTGTCGGCATCCTTCAGCTTGGTAAAGAGAGGCTGATAGAACTCTACGCCTCCTATCTTAGTTATGCCAATATAGGCTATGTTTTGCGCCACCATCCGACTCCAGAACGGTACGAGCTGGTACGTTTGATGCGTCACCTGTCACCGTTCTTCCTTGCAATGCAGCCCAACTGGATGTCGCCTTGAATCACCCGGTCAAGGACTTTGAGGACATGCTGCAATACCAATGTGCTTTGGCTGCCGGATGCGACGTGGTGGTGACGAACAACAAGAAAGACTTCCATGAGTTCTGCCGCCTGCCGTTCCTTACGTCCGAGGAGTTCCTGTTGCAGCTCGACTACGAAGGATAGCGCATCAATCATCCCTCCCCCTGAAAATGTCGGGAGGGATGATTGTTTCTACAGATGCGTGGTTATCCCTGATCCGTAGTGCTGCGACAGCCAATGATTCAGCAGGGCGAAAAAGGTGAGGCAGAACAGCGTGGGCAGAACGGACGAAAGGGCACCCGGCTGTCGAAGCGTGGCGGCCAACGATTGCCAGAGCACCGCACCGAAAGCATAGACAAGCAGACCGATGCCGAGGAGCGAGACGGCAACGACCACGGCAATGGCGACGATGTGCTGTTGCCGTTCCTTCTCTCGCTGCTCTTGGCGGATGCGTCGCAGGGTGGTGTAGGCAAAGTTCGAGGGCAGGCTTTTCTGTTCCATTGGAGCGAGAGCCTGACGCAAGGCGTTAGTTCTTTCCATGTTTCATCAATAGATAAAGTTTGCGGCGGATGCGGTGCAGTCGCGTGGCAATGGTGCCAGCCTCCACATCGAGGATAAAAGCGATGTCTGCCAAGGGGCGGTCGTCGTAATAGTAAAGCCCAAGAAGTGTCTGCTCTTCCGGCTTCAATAAAGAGATGGCACGGCGCAGGTCGCTGATGCGGCTCTCATCGTTGAGCGCGTCGTCGATAATGGTGTCAGAGAGTCCGGGCTTGTCGTCGATGCTGATGTGTTTGATGCGTTTCTTGCGAAGCCACGAGACGGCTGTGGTGTAGGCAATGCGGCAAATCCATGTGGAGAACGAGGAACGTCCCACGAAAGTGTCGAGTTTGCTGTAGGCACGGACGAAGGCATCTTGCACCAACTCCTCGGCATCCTCCTGTCGCGGCACGAGTTGCGACACGATGGCAAACACCTCACCACCGTACCGCTCCAGGAAATAGCCGAAGTCCCCGGTATGTCCGTCGAGGATTCGGGCTATCAGTCGCTGCTCGTCCGCTTGCATCGATTAAAATTCCGTCTTCTCTTCGGGTTTCTCTGCTTTGCGTTCTGCCAAGTAGGATATCAGCAGACCTATGCCGCCAAAGATGCAGATGCAGGCAATATAGATGATGCCACCCACTTTGTCGTAGTATTGGTAGTCATAAAAGTTATCAAGCTTTCCCTCGGCTGTCATAAAGTTGAGGAGGAAGCCGACAAGGAAACCAAATCCAACACCCAGCATCAGCCAGCCGATGCGAAGTGCGGTGTACTTGTTTCCGCTGCTGTAGAAGTTGATGCCTTTGAAATCGATGTTAGACAGTTCTGTGATTTTGCTGATGAGCATCAGTCGTTCGCGCTTGTGGACGAACAGTTCGACAACTTTGTAGATGCAGCCAAATACGATGGCGCAGTTCAGGGGAATCATAATCCAGTCCATGGTCTTTGAGTTTTGAGTTATTACTTTGAATTTTGAATATATTAATTTTGAGTTTCTTCTTTTGTCTCTACTCTATTAGACGCATCTTTCTGCAAGATATTACAATAATCCCGAACTATTTTTGTGAGAGCCAAAAAAGCTCCTGCGTTTTTGCTGGCGCAGGAGCTGTGTGGCGACAAAGAGTATAGGGCACAATGTCGGTTGCGGCAAAGGCGATCACGCCTTTGCACGCATGGACGCGCGTACCATATATATTATAAGTATGCAGTACATGCCGAGGCTGAGGAGTTCGCTTGAGGAGGTCTGCCACCAGGCTTCGTAGTCGAAGCTGACGTTCTGCCACTTCAAGGCTGCACTGAGCACGCCCATCAAGGCACCGCCTGCAATGAAGCCGCTGGCAAGCAAGGTGCCGCGCTCGCCACGGGCTGTGTTGACGGCCTGGTCTTTGCTGCGTGTCGTCACAAACCAGTTGATGGCACCGCCGACGAGGAGGGGCAAGTTAAGCTCCAGGGGAATGAACATGCCGAGGGCAAAGGCGAGGGCTGACACTCCGAAGGCATTCAGCACGAGAGCAATCACTGCGCCGATGCCATAGAGCAGCCAGGGCGCGCCGTTGCCGCTCATCAGAGGCTCAATGACGGCTGCCATCGCGTTGGCCTGCGGTGCAGAGAGCGTGCCGTCGGTGAAGCCATACGTCTTGTTAAGTATCATGATGACGCCAGCCACGGTTGCTGCGCTGACCAGCGTGCCGAGGAACTTCCACGTTTCCTGCTTGCGAGGCGTAGAGCCAAGCCAGTAGCCAATCTTCAGGTCGGTGACGAAGCCGCCCGCCATGCTCAAGGCTGTGCAGACCACGCCGCCCATGATGAGGGCTGCCACCATGCCGCTGGTGCCGCTCAAGCCAACAGCTACCATCACGACAGAGGCGAGGATGAGTGTCATCAGTGTCATGCCGCTGACGGGATTCGTACCGACGATGGCGATGGCGTTGGCCGCAACGGTAGTGAAGAGGAAGGTGATGATGCTGACCACAAGGATGGCAACGATGCTGAAGACGATGTTGCCGCCCATCACGTCGAAGTGGAAGAAAAGGAACGTCAGCACAAGTGCCAGAATGATGCCGAAAGTGATAAACTTCATGGGCAGGTCCCTTTGCGTCCTTACCTCCTCCTTTAAGGGGGAGTGACCAGAAGTCTCCCCTCGGGGAGATTTAGAGGGGGCTGCCAGCTTTACGGCTTGTGCAATAATCTTGCGGCTCTTCACGATGCCGATGATGCCGGCCATTGCGATGCCGCCGATGCCGATGCTCTTGGCGTACTTGAAGAGAACCTCAGGGCTGGCCTCTGCTGCCGTGATGCCTTCATAGACTTCAAGCCCAGGGAAGAGCAGGGCGATACCTGGCACAATGACCCACCAAACGAGGGCCGAGCCGCAGCAGATGATGAAGGCGTACTTCAAGCCGACGATGTAGCCCATGCCCAGGACGGCAGCACCTGTGTTGCACTTCAGGACGAGCTTGGCCTTCTCTGCAACCGTGTCGCCCCAGAGCAGAGCGCGGCTTGTGAAGTTCTCGTGCCAGAGGCCGAAGGTTGCGACAGCGAAGTCATAGAGTCCGCCCAGCAGTCCGGCAATCATCAGGGGCTTGGCCTGTGCGCCGCCCTTCTCGCCGCTCACCAGTACTTGGGTGCCGGCTGTGGCTTCGGGGAAGGGGTACTTGCCGTGCATCTCCTTCACGAAGTATTTGCGGAAGGGGATGAGGAAGAGGATGCCAAGGATGCCGCCAAGCAGACTTGCAAGGAAGACTTCGAGGAAATTGACCGTCATCTCGGGGTACTTTGCCTGCAAGATGTAGAGCGCGGGCAAGGTGAAGATGGCTCCGGCAACGATGACGCCGCTACAGGCACCGATGCTCTGGATGATGACATTCTCGCCCAGGCTGTTTTTGCGCTTCGTGGCACTGCTCACGCCTACGGCAATGATGGTGATGGGGATGGCGGCCTCGAAGACCTGGCCGACCTTCAAGCCCAGATAGGCAGCGGCTGCGCTGAAGATGACAGCCATCAGGATGCCCCAGCAGACAGACCACAGGTTGACCTCCCTCGGACTGCCCTCAGCCGGCATCATAGGTTCATACTCTTCGCCCTCGCGCAGTTCGCGGAAAGCATTCTCAGGCAATGACGTTTTGTAATTCATAGTTATATGTAGTTTATGTTTTCTTGCAAAGGTACAACGAATCATCTAAATCTGGCACTTCAGTATCTCCCTTGTCTTTTCTATGAGGTCGAAGACTTCCTCCTTCTTTTCGGCACGGAGCATGGCAATGCGTGTCTCGCGATAGTTGGGGATGCCCTTGAAGAGAGGCGTGGCAGCAAGGTGACGGCGGACGTGAAGGATGCCGCAAAGCTCCGGGCTTTTGCCGTGCGCGGCATTGGCAGGATTCTGTGCTGCGCGGTCGATGCTGATGGTCACCTGCCGCTTGAGGATGTCTATCTTCTCGTCAAGCGTGAGGGGCTGCTCGGGATGTGCTATCTCGTGGAATATCCAGGGACGGCCAAAGGTGGCGCGGCCTATCATCACCGCGTCCACGCCATAGCGGTCGAAGGCACGGCGAGCCTCTTCCGCAGAGGTGATATCTCCGTTGCCGATGATGGGGATGTGCATACGAGGGTTGTTCTTCACCTGACCGATGTATGTCCAGTCGGCTTCCCCTGTGTACATCTGTGCTCTTGTGCGGCCATGAATGGTGAGTGCCGCGATGCCGCAGTCCTGCAGTCGCTCTGCAAGGTCAACAATGAAGGGCGTACCGTCGGGCAGGAGGAGGTGCGGCTCGTCCCAAGCCAAGCGCGTCTTGACCGTGACGGGCGTATCAGGCACAGCATCCACCACGGCTTTCGTTATCTCTATCATGCCGGGCACATTCTGCAACATGCCAGCTCCGGCACCCTTTCTCGCAACCTTCTTCACGGGGCAGCCGAAGTTGATGTCCAGCACATCGGGGTGTGCCTGCTCCACGACGATGCGTGCCGCCTCGCGCATGGCATCCACGTCCTTGCCGTAAATCTGTATGGCAACGGGGCGCTCCTCGTCACAGACCTCGAGCTTCAGCAGGCTCTTGTTGACCATGCGGATGAGTGCGTCGCTCGACACGAACTCCGACCACACCATAGCCGCGCCCATCTGCCGGCACAGCAGACGGAAGCCGATGTCGGTGACATCCTCCATCGGTGCCAACAGCACAGAGCCTTTTATTGAAGATTGAAGATTGAACATTGAGTGCTTCGCTTCCTTTTCAATTATCAATTTTCAATGTTCAACAGTTTTGAATGCCAGCGCGTACATCTTCATCTGCTTGAGCATGGCGCCGAGGCCGTTGCTGCGGGTGGGGGAGAGGTGTTCACGCAGACCGATGCGCTCAATGAAGTAGAGGTCGGCATCGAGTATCTCCTGCGGTGTGTGGTCAGTGAGGACGCGCACCAGCAAAGCCACGATGCCCTTCACGATGAGCGCATCGCTCTCGGCGCGGAATTGCACCTTTCCGTCCACAAGATCGGCTTGCAGCCAGACGCGGCTCTGGCAACCGTCGATAAGGTTCTGCTCCGTCTTGTATTTCTCTTCCAGTGGTGGCTGCTCGCTGCCCATGTCGATGAGCATCTGGTAGCGGTCCATCCAATCGTCGAAGTCGCTGAACTCGGCGATGATTTCGTCTTGTATTTGATTGATGGGCATAATAGGCATTATGGGGAGTGATGACTATTGTTCGTTGTAGATGAGTTGGGTGATGGTTTGCCCGACGGCTTCGAGGACGTTGGGGTCGATGTTGTCGGGCGTGTCCTGTATGGTGTGCCAAGTGGGGCCGAAGCTGCTGGGGCCTTCGCGATAGTATGGGATGATGTCGATGCAGGGTATGCCTGCTATCTCGTTGACGTTGACGTGGTCGTCGGTGATGTAGCCGCCATCATTGAGGGGGAAGAACTGGCGATAGCCAATCTGCCCTGCCAGTTGCCAGATACGGTTGACGATGGGCTGTGCCGTTTGCATGCTGATGCCTTCGCGCGAGAAGGTTGCGCCGCGTCCGCCTACCATGTCGAGCAGGATGCCATAGCGTGCCTTGTAGCCATCGGCTTTGGCTTTCTCTGCCCAGAAGCGCGAGCCGAGACACCAGGTGTCGGACGAGCCGAGGCGGTCTTCTTCCCACTGCGGAGTGCCCAGGTCTTCGGCATCAAAGCAAATCAGGTCAATGCCGACCGGCACAGGTTTCTTTTGCAACAGGCGACATATCTCAAGCATGACGGCGACACCGCTGGCGGCATCGTTGGCAGCAAGGATGGGCGTGTGGTGGTTGGCCTCGTCCTCGTCATTGTCTGCCCAGGGGCGGCAATCCCAATGGGCACATAGCAGGATGCGGTCGGGATTGGCTGGGTTGATGCGGGCAATGATGTTGCGGGCGGGCAGCTTTGTGCCGTCCCAGATGGTGACGGTGGCTGTCTGCTCTTCAACCTCAGCGCCAAGTGCTTTGAAGCGCTCCACGAGGTAGTCGCCACAACGCTGTGACGCATCGCTGCCCGTGACGCGAGGGCCGAACGCACACTGCTCGTTGATGTAGAGCATGGTGCTGTCGGCAGAGAAGCGCGGACAGGGCGACAAGGCGATGGTGTCTGCTATGGGGCGAAGGCTCTTTCCCGTCTGCCCGTTGCAGGAGGCAAGGAGGAGGGCGAGAAAAAGGAGAGACTCCCTAACCCCCATGAGGGGGAATAAGGACCTCCTGCCCCCTCTTAGGGGGAGTTTTATTGTAATGTTCATTCCTTTTTCCTTTTTTCGTTGCCGTTATTACGTTATAACGTGATTTCGTTGTTATGGGTCTTTGCCGCAGCCATTGCCCGCAGGAAGTTCCCGCCCATGATGAGGCGGATGTCTTGCTCCGAGAACTGGCGGCGCAGGAGGTGTCGTGTGAAGTTGATGACCTCTGAGGCATCGGCAAGGCCAGGCACGCCGCCGTCGCCGTCGAAGTCTGTGCCGAGGCCGACATGCTCCACGCCCATCACCTTGGCTGCATGGCAGAGATGCTCCACGGCATCGATGATTGTGGCTTGCCCCTCTTTGCGAAGGAAACCGCTGTACACCGTTGTCTGTGCCACACCGTCGCGCTTTGCCAAAGCCCGCATCTGGTCGTCGGTGAGGTTGCGCGGATGGTCGCAAAGGGCGCGGGCAGAGCTGTGGCTGCATACGATAGGCACTTTGCTAAGCTCGAGGGCGTCGTAGAAACTCGACTCGGCGGCGTGGCTCATATCCACGAGGATGCCGAGGCGGTTCATTTCTTCGACCACCTCGCGCCCGAAGGCACTCAGCCCGCCGTGCTCTGCGTTTCCTCGTGCCGAGTCGCAGATGTCGTTGTCGCCGTTGTGGCAGAGCGTCATATAGACGATGCCGCGCTGCTTGAAGTACTCCAGCAGGCTGAGGTCGCGCCCGATGGCATAACCGTTCTCTATGCCGCGCAGGATAGCTTTCTTGCCCTGTGCCTTGAGGCGCAGGATGTCTGCTTCCGTCTCTGCCAGCCCCACACGGCTGTTGTTTGCCTGTACGATTAGTTCAATCTGCGTAAGCAGCCAGTCCGTCCTTTCCCTGACGGCCTTGTAGGCTTCCGGCGTACGTTCGCCTTGCGGCAGGTACGCCACCATGATGGAGGCATCGAGCCGCCCCTCCGTCATCTTCGGCAGATTGACGAGCACGCGGTCGGAGCGTGTGCCGAACATCGCGATGTTTTCGCGGCTGTTGTCGGTGAAGAACATTGGCGTGTCGCAGTGGCTGTCTAATATAATAGATGTGTCGTGGATGTGCTTTGCCTGTGCGAAGGTCTGTGCCTCGCCTACAAGCCAGCGGAAGACGGCCATCATCGTCGTGTCGCCGTTCAAGATGAAACATTCGGGATGCCACTGCACGCCGAGCAACGCCTTGTGCTCCGTGCTCTCCACCGCCTCGATGATGCCGTCGGGACTCATGGCAGAGACGCACAGATGCGGCCCCGTCTCGCGAACAGCCTGATGGTGGAAGGAGTTGACGGCAAGCTTCGTCTTGTCGCCGAAGATGCTCTGGAGCAGGCTTCCCTCCTTGATGCTGATGGAGTGCGAGGCACAGTATCGGGGCATGTCCTGGGAGTGCTTGAACTGGAGGGTTGGGGAAAGGCCAATATCCTGCCAGACCTTGCCCCCCAGAGCTGCTGCCATTACCTGTATGCCACGGCAGATGCCCAGCATGGGTATCTGTCGGTGGAAGGCTTCGCGGACGAGGAAGAGTTCTGGCTCGTCGCGCTCTGGGCAGACGCTGTGCAGCTGCGGCAAGGGTTCTTCGCCGAGGAGCAACGGATTGATGTCGCCGCCGCCCGAGAAAACGATGCCGTCGAGCTTGTCGAGCAATGCCAGGAGTGCTTCTTTGTCGTTATGTGGCGGGATGACAACCGGCGTGCCGCCAGCCTTGAGCACAGACTGGTAATAGCCCTGTGCCAGCTCACAGCCCTTCTCGCCGAAGTTGCCCGTAATGCCGATGATACAGTTTGCCATTGGATGTAGAACTTAAGCTTCTTCGAGTGCCGTTGGTTTCGTTTCTGCGTGCTGTGCGCCGATGGGCACTTCCTTCTTGATGCTCTGCTTGAGCGAGATGAGTGTCTCGGTGGAGACCACGCCGTCGATCTCCTGCAGACGGTCGTTGAGCAGCGTCATCAGGTGGGCGTTGTCCTTGGCATAGAGTTTGACGAGCATCGTGTAGGGGCCGGTCGTGAAGTGACACTCCACAATCTCGGGAATCTTCTCGAACTCAGCCACGACGCGCTTATACATCGAACCCTTTTCGAGCGTGATGCCGACGTATGTGCAAGTGGTGTAGCCAAGGCAGACCGGGTTGACGTGGTAGCCGGAGCCTACAATGACGCCGGCATCGATGAGATGCTGCACGCGCTGGTGTACGGCGGCACGGCTCACGCCACATTCTGCAGCCACATCTTTGAATGGTATGCGTGCGTTACAGGAAATCATTTCCAGAATCTTTTTGTCTAATTCATCTACTTTTACCATGATGATAGGGGTTATTGGTTAGTTATAGGTTATTGATGCGAATGTTTTAGAGCGCAGTTTGTTATTTTGAAAGCAAAAGTAGTAATTTTTTTTCAAAGTGCAATGAAAAGCTGGAAGAAAAAGCACTAAGGGGTGCGGTTTTCTTGCATTTTGTAATCGAAAGCAAGAAAACGGAGTTTCGGTTAGAGGCTTTTTGACATGTTTCTGGGGGTCTCGCTACTTGTCGCCATAAGTCCGTGTACTTATTGCCATAAGTCCGTGTACTTGTCGTCATAAGAGCGTGTACTTATTGCCATAAGTCCGTGTACTTTTTACCGTACATCCTCGGTTCGTTTTAACTCGCTGGGATTCAGCTGTTCCTGATGTTCCTCGGGTGGTGCTCCAGAATCTCCTGCCGGAGGTGCGTCTTGTCGATGTGCATGTAGATTTCCGTGGTGCCGATGTCCTCGTGACCCAGCATGGCTTGGATGGCCCGCAGGTTGGCTCCGCCCTCCAAAAGTTGCGTGGCAAAGCTGTGGCGGAAGGTGTGGGGGCTGATGTTTTTGCGGATGCCTGCCTTCTCGGCATAGTCCTTGATATAGACGAAGAGCGAGATGCGGCTCAGGCGCTTGCCGCGACGGAGCGAGACGAAGACGTAGTCCTCCTCGCCGGGCTTGACGGTGTAGCCCTGCCGAACCACAAACCATTGCCGCAGCTTCTCTATGGCATTCTCCCCGATGGGCACCAGGCGTTCCTTCCTTCCCTTGCCGTGGACGCGGATGTAGCCTTCTTCCAGATAGAGTTCACTCAGCTTTAGGCCAATGAGTTCGCTGATGCGCAGCCCGCAGCTGAACAGCACCTCGATGATGGCCAAGTCGCGTATGCCCTCCGGCTTGCTGAGGTCGATGGCCGCTTCGATGGCATCAATCTCCGGCAGACTCAGCACTTCGGGAAGGTGCTTGCCTATCTTCGGACTTTCCAGCAATTCCGTCGGGTCAGTCTCCACCTCTTTCTCGATGGTCAGGAAGCGGTAGAAAGAGCGCACGCCGCTCAGGATGCGTGCCACCGAGCGCGGTCCGACGCCAAGCTCCTGCAAAGTCTTGGCAAAGCGGTCCAACTGCTCCAGCGTAACTTTCCGGAAGTCGATACCCTCGTCGGCATAGTAGTTGAGCAGCTTCTGAAGATCCTTGAGGTAGGCATCGAGTGTGTTTGGCGTGTAGGAACGCTCAAGCCGCAGGTACTGGAAGTAGCGGCGGATGATGGCGTTGCCAACGACGTTGGTATTACTCAATGTGTAGTTCATGGTTCATTGTTGCGATTTTGTTGCAAAAGTATAAAATAATTCTTAATTCTTAATACTTAATTCTTAATTTCTTTATATCTTTGTAGCAAGAAACACACAGCTGCGGGGCTTTTGCCCCACATAACTGTGGACTATTGCCAAGGAAACCATGAACTAACAAATACAGCTTTATTATGAGAATTCAAATTATCAACGGCCCAAATCTTAACCTGTTGGGCGTTCGTGAGCCTGAGATTTACGGCAAGCGTGCATGGGAAGACTATCTGAAGGAACTGCGTGCCCGTTTCCCAAAGGTACGTATCGACTACTTCCAGAGCAACCTGGAGGGCGAAATCATCAACAAGATTCAGGAAATCGGCTTCGACCGCGACGGCATCGTCATCAATGCAGGTGCCTATACGCACACCAGCATAGCCATCCTCGATGCCCTGAAGAGCGTGAGCACACCAGCTGTGGAAGTGCATATCACCAATGTCTATCAGCGCGAAGTGTTCCGTCGTCGCTCCATCATCAGCCCGGGTTGCGTAGGCTTCATCGGTGGCTTCGGACTGGAAAGCTATCGCCTGGCCATAGAGGCTCTGATAGAGTATGGCAACAGCAACAAGGACAGTTGACGAGTACATTCTCAGTCACATAGATGCCGAGGGCGACTATCTTCATGCCCTTTGGCGCGACACACAGCTGCGTCTCTCCTACGGACAGATGGCAAGCGGCCATCTTCAGGGGCGTGTGCTGAAGATGCTTGTAGAAATGGCAAAGCCGCTGAAGGTGCTTGAGTTGGGTACCTACAGCGGCTATGCCACTTTATGTATGGCAGAGGGACTCCGCGAGGGAGCCGAATTGCACACCTTTGAGATATTCGACGAGAACGAGGACTTCCTCAGGCAATGGTTCGGCGGAAGTCCCTATAGGGACAGGATTCACCTGCACATCGGCGATGCCTTGCAGCTCGTGCCGCAGATGTGGGAGCGGTGGGACTTCGCCTATATTGATGCCGACAAGCGGGAGTACGTGGCTTATTATGAGATGTTGCTGCCATTGATGCGCCCCGGAGGCTTCATTGTGGCGGACAATACCTTGTGGTACGGGCACGTTCTGGAGAACCCCCGAGAGAGCGACATGCAAACGCGCGGCGTGCAGGCCTTCAACGACCTTGTTGCAGCAGACAGCCGCGTGGAGAAAGTCATCCTGCCCCTCCGCGACGGCCTCACCATCATCAGAGTTCTTTGACGCAGGGGCTTTTCGTTATAACGTAATAACGTCATTCCGTTATAACGACAGCCCGTTATGACGTCATTCCTTCTCCTTCTCAATCTTCCGGACGGCAGGTGCCCCATAGAGAAGCTTTATCGGTTCAGGCTCGATGGGTTTCGCCTGTTCGATAACCTCTGGTGGCGGTGCTCCGTAAAGCACTATCGCAGGCTCTTCCGGTTGTATCTTCTTTGCTGTCTTGCAGGAGCCGAAGCCCAGTAAGGTAATGAGCGAACCTAACAGCAGGTTCCAGAATGAATAAAACTTCTTTGCCATAATATCATTTACCATTTAATCATTTCACTGTTTAGGGCACTCCCCCAAAGGGGGAGCGGGGAGGGGGCTTTCCATCCTCTTCATGTGGCAGAGCAGCAACTTCCCTTCGTCATCGCGCAGATGCAGCCCGCCGCCTTCGCAGTAGCGCCAATACTTGCAGTCCTTGCAGTCGTCGCGTTTCATCCAGTCGTGGTTGCGGTGAAGCTGGAAGCGGTGCTCCCAGACATCCATGAAGTCGTCCTCGTAAATGTTGCCCTGCTTGTAGTTGTGGCGGATGCTGGTGCAGGCACTGATGCTGCCGTCCACGAGCACTGAGGCAACTCTTGTGCCTGCCTCGCAGCGGAACATCCAGTCGCGCACGTCGCCCTCGTACGGCCCAAGGAAGCCTTCGCAACCGTAAGAGGCATGAATCTTGCCCTCTCGACGTGTCTGGCGGATGAAGTCGAGAAGCCCTTTTAGCTGCTCGCCTGTAAGCTGGAGGTCTTTGTCCTGGGCGCCCCTGCCCACAGGGAAGATGGTCGCCAGCCGCCAGTCAGCGACGCCTTTCTCTATGAGGAAGTCGCGCAGTTGCGGCAAGGTGTCGTAGTTGTGTTGATGCACGACAGTCATCACATCATAGACAAGCGTCCTGTCCGCCACAATCATGTCGATTGCCTGGCTTGCCATGCGGAAGCAGTCGGGGTGCCGGCGCAGCCAAGTATGCTGTTCCTCCAGTCCGTCGAGGCTGACCGTAATGGAGCAGAGACCGGCGTCCTTCAGCTTGCGGAACATCTCGGGCGTGAGGTAGAGGCCGTTCGTCACCATTCCCCAGGGGAAGCCTCTGTCCGCTATGCCTTGGGCGCACTCCACCACATCCTCCCTGACCAGCGGCTCACCACCTCCGAGGATGACGAAGACCTCGCCGGGCTTCCGCTTCGTGGCGATGTTGTCGAGCACGCGGAAGAAGTCCTCCTTAGGCATATCGGACGCAGATCCGTCCTTCCTGCAGTCGCTGCCGCAGTGGCGGCAATAGATGTTGCAACGGACGGTGCTCTCCCAGAACACCTGCCGGAGCGTGTGCTCCTTGCGGATATTCCTGTTCAGCTGCCGCGCAGCCTCAAGTGCCAGCGTGCGCCGTATGCCAAGCTTTATGGTTGGTTTGGTGTTCATAACGTCCAGTTGCCAAAGGTTTTGCAAACGTCCATGAGATAGTCGTAGCGCTTTGCAACGCGCTCATCGAACACAGCCTTGCATTCCTGTATCACGGAGTCGGGAAAAGAGTCGGACAGTGACAGCCAGCTGAAGTTCCTGACGCACGACACAACCTCAATCTGTGCCTTACGCTCTGCAACCACATCCGCAGGCAGACCCTCCAGGTAACAGTCGATTGCACGATGCCAAAGGCGTTGTCCCAAATCTCGCGGAATGCCTATTGTCTTCTCGTAGTCGCCAACGAGGCTCACCATAGCAGAGTAGGCATGCCCCAAGTCGAGCATCGGATGTCCGTAGCCCACCTCGCCCATGTCAATGAGCATCAGCTCACCGTCCTGCACCATCACGTTCTTTGTTTGCAGGTCAAGGTGGAGCAGGCGGTTAGCCTTGGGGATGCGGTCGATGATGCTGAGCATCATGTCAATGCTTTCCTCCGGGAAGTAGCGCCGTATATGCTCTATCTGCCGACGTTCAACTTCTATGGCCGACGGGACGTTCCCTCCTTCCGGCACCTCTATCTCGTGTAGCTGCCGGAAGAGGTCGGCATACTGCCTTGCACAGACTTCAAGCTTTTCCGGATGCTGTTTCAGGTATGTGCTCAGTGTCTTTGCCTTCAGTAGTTCATAGACCAGGCCGTAGCACTCACAGCCTCCCTCCGTCTCCTCAGAAGGGGAGTGACCTAAAGCCTCCCCTTGGGAAGGTTTGGAGGGGACAACCTTTACCACGTCGAAGGAGATGGCGGTAGGCATACCCAGCACAAATGCCTCCTTCGAGAGCGTTATCTCGCGTCGCACTTCGTCCATCGTGGTGCCCTCGCGAAACACCTTGATGATGGTGTCGCCGTCCAATCGATAGACCTTTCCCACTCCGCCGATGCCGATAAGCCGGCAACCCTCCACGCTCAACCGTCGCATGGCACGTTCCACGGTCATAATCTTCGTGAACCCCGTCGTTTCGAGCACTTCATAGACTTGCGTCAGGACGTTGGTCACGCGGAACGCCTCGTAGCGCTTTGCCAGCGAGAACAGGATGCGCAGTCCCGAACTGGAGATATACTCCAGACGCGAGGCATCGCAGGTCAGGGTGTCTATCGTGCCAATCCTGTCCAGTTCACTGTTGATTTTGGCGTTGGTCTCAGCCGATGTGGCGGTGTCCAAGTGTCCTTCAAGACAGATTGTCACCTCATTGCCGTTGGTTCGAATGGTTGTGGTCATAGTTCTTAATGGCACTGCAAATTTAGCGATTTATCCCTTTCGCACAAAGGAAATCGGAAGATTATTTCTGTATCGGGCATGAAAAAGCCTTGAGGACAAGTGTAGGCAGTTATAAAAACGGCAAAGGGCAGCACCCTTGGCGGATGCTGCCCTTTGGCTTTCCAAAATGTTTTGCTGAGTTATGAGACTTCAATGGCCTTGCTGATTTTCTTCACTTCCTTCTCCATCTTCGGCATCGTAACGGTCAGGATGCCGTCCTCGACCTTAGCGGAAATCTTGTCGCGCTCGACGTCGTCGGGCAGCGTGTAGCTCTGTTCGTAGTTGCTGTAGGAGAACTCGCGCCTCAAGTAGTGGTGACCTTTGTCCTCATGCTTGTGTTCACACTTGTTCTCGATGGCGATGGACAGGTTGCCTTCGTCGTTGATGTTCACACGGCAGTACTCCTTCTTGATGCCAGGAGCAGCAAGTTCCATCGTGTAGGCTGTTTCACTCTCCCTCACGTTGACTGCCGGTGCTGTACAGTTGGCACGAGGCATGAAATCAGTGTTCAGGAAATCTTCAAACAATGTTGGCATCCAACTGTTCTTAAACATTACTGGTAACATAATCAATACCTCCAATTATATTTTTAGTTAAACACTTAATTAATTTGCAATTTGACTATTTACAATTTACTATTTATATTATTGTCTGTTGTCACTAACCTAAATGACAACAAGCGTGCCAACTGTGCCAAGTGACCAGTTAGCAGACAAATGGCGACAAAGGAGGACAGATTGTCAGTTTATTGCTTTCCTGCCGAAGAAGAAGCGGGAGACACCTGTAAAGTCCATTGCCCACGCTATAGCAAGGCTGCCTGCAACGCAGATGACAAGCGAGACCGTCAAGAAGATGAGACCGGTGGGGTCAAACTGCAGATAAGGCACGAGCTGCTTGCAGAGGACGGTGAAGACGGGAGAGAAGACATACAAGGGCAGGCTGTTTCGGCCTAAGAAAGAGACCCCCCGTCCCCCTTTAGGGGGAGTTATAGTGTAGAGCCAAAGCAGGGACGATATGGCCGTGTAGGCTATCAATACTCCAGAGAAGCTTGCCTGCGTCGGGCTGTCTGAAAAGCAGGCAAGCAGGGCGAAAATGATGACAGAAAACCGGCTCGGCAGGAAAAAGGAGATGAAGCCCGTGCCGCTCTGCCGAAGGGCGGCTCCTGCGAGGAAGTACAGAGCAGAGGAGAACGATAGGATGCCAAAGGCGCGTGCCAGAATGTAATACGCGATGCCAATCAGCAGGAAGCGCGTCACCCGCCCTTGCGCTACATTATTATATATATAATAGTATAGAGCGCCACAGATAACCAGAGCATGCAGATACCAAGGTGGGCCGAGGGGATGCAACAGAAGGCGGTCGAGGAAGACTGCCGGCGTGAGGTGGTCGATGTGGTCGTTAATAGGAAGCAGCGAGGCGACATAGATGTATCCGCTCGCCATGAAGAGGTAGGGTACCGCAATCCACAGGAGTGTCCGCAGGAAGTCCTTCGGCGGCTTGGCAATGTTCATCAGGTAGCCCGATATGAGCAGGAAGCCGGGCATGTGGAAGCAGTACACCACCTGCTTGATGTTGGGGTGCAGCTGCTCGAACCACACCAAGTGGAAACTGATAACAAGAAGGATGAGGACACCCTTCAAATAGTCAAGCTCTGGGATTCTCTTGGTCATTTATTTCAGTTTGTCGATGGCTTTCTGGACAGAAGCGGGAAGAGAAGGGATGTTATGCTGTTGCTCGAACTGCTGGATGTTCGACAGGTTCATTTTCATCTTGCCTGCCTTCTTGCGTTGCTTCAGTTCCTCTTTCGTGACGTATGCGCGTTCGATGGCGAACACTTGCAGGCCATGGATGTTGTGATCAGTTTCTCCATCCTCCACCTCATCGTAGCTTGTCAGGTTCTCCAACATCACGAAGTCCTCGGGACCATAGTTGCCGTCCTCGTCTATCTGATAGAGGCAGTAGTCCGTCTCTGTGCGGTTCTGCTTCTTGGCGTCCCGCTCTTGTCTTTTGGCCAGTTCCTTGCCCATCCCCTGTGCTTCCAGATGGTGCAGGTACATTTTTCGGAGGTCATATGAGAAGCGGCGCTGACCGTCATTCTTGTCATCGGTGATGTAGCCCAGTGTGCCCCAATTGTCGCTGATGCGCTTCTTGCCGGGAGCAATGTCGGTAATAGTCAGCCCAATGTCTTTTTTTGCTTCCAGCAGACGGTTTTCCACCTTTCCTGCCTTGATTTCGCTCAGTTTGTCCAACTTGCTGCCAAAAGCCCCTATAATCGTCTTGATGATGCCGTACTTGGCTTTTGCGACGTGGTTGGTGCTGGCCTTGACGGTCTTCTTCTGGGGGTCGTAGGTGTTGTCGGTCAGGCCGGCGCGATAGTAGATGATTCCGTCCTTCTCGCTATATACAAACATGCGGAAGTACGTCTGCACATAGATGAACGGCTTGGGCTGTACGGTGATTTCTTCAAGGTTGAAGTCTGCGTCCTCAAGCACGATGCGTACATCTTTGCCGTTCAGTTTCACATCCTTGGGCTTGAAGGCCACATGGCTGATGGTGACGGATTTAGCCCCCTTTGCGTCGGCCAGTATGCCTTCGAGGCTGGTCACACCGATGTACTCTGCATCAGGAGTCAGCACCGATGCGTAGGGCACGCCGTTGCCGTCGCTATCCACCACCTCAATCTTTTGTGCCTTCGCGTTCAGCGCAGCCATGCATATTGTTACCCCAAACAAAAACTTCTTCATATCTTTTATTTAATTATCGTTTGTGGAAATTTTGTGAAGTTAAAGTGGAAGTAAAATAGGACGATAGTTTTGGCAGCAGGAAATGGTAACTTATTTTAGTTTTTCGATGGCTTGGCTTACAACTGGTGCAAGGGCAGGTATGTTGTTCTTCCGCTCGAACTGCTGAATGTCCTGATAGGAGAGCTTTTGCTGTTTGTTGGCTGCCTGTCGTTGCTTTAGCTCGTCCTTAGTGACGTAGGCTCGGTCTGTGGAGAAAGTTTGGAGGCCGGTGATGCAATGCAGCTTCTCGCCTTTGTATTCATAGTCAAAAGTATTGGTGAATTCCAACATCACGAAGTCCTCAGGGCTGTAGTTGCCGTCCTCGTCAACATGATAGATGATGAACTCAGACTTCACTTCGTTCTCTGTTTTCTTGTCAATCTCATCGCGTTTTGCCAAATCTTTTTTCTTGCCCTTTGCCTCAAGTCTGTGCCGTTCCATCAAGTCGCTGTTAACAGCAATTCGCCGCCATCCAGTCTGCTTGTCATCAGTGATTGTGCCAACTGTTCCTTTGAGGTCATTTACAATCCAATGTCCAGGTGATGTTTGTGAGATCTTCAGCTCTATGTCTTTGTTCTTTTCAATCAAGTTGTCTTCAATCTTTTTTGTCCTGATTTCGCTAAGATTGTCAAACCACCAGCCAATTAATGTGTTGAGGAGCTTTGTGATGAAACTCTTGTAGCCAGTCGAGAAGTGCTTGGTGCTTGCCTTTACCTTGCCAGTCTGTCGGTCATAGACATTGTCGGTCAAACCTGCGCGGTAATAGACGATGCCGTGCTTGTTTTCATAGAAGAAGACACGGTAGTAGGTCTGCACATAGACAAGAGGCTTGGGCGAGACAACGATTTCGTCGAGGGCGAAATTGGCATCTTCGAGGACGACGCGTACATCCTTACCGTCTATTATCACTTCCTTCGGCTTGAAGGCCACATGGCTGATGGTGACAGCTTTCGCCCCCTTCACATCCGCAAACACGCCGTCGAGGCCGGTAGAGCCGAGGCACTCGGCTTCGGGAGTCAATACCATTGCGTATGGTACGCCATTGCCGTCGCTATCCACAACTTCAATCTTCTGTGCCTTAGCACACATCGCAACCATAAAGGCTGCTACCAAAAACAAAAATTGTTTCATATAAATCCGTATAATCCGTTAAATCTGTGGTTTGTATAATGAATGCGTGTTCTTTTATCTATTATAAGGTTGTGCCGTTCCTTCCGTTTGTCTCCTTCCGCCGTATTTTACTTCCTCTTCCGCAGCCATCGGCAGGCGGCTGTCCTCTTCGTCCTGGCTGTAGGCAGCGGGCTTGTGTGGGCGGTAGATAGAGAGGAAGTTCTCGTTGAGCATCCGTTCTACCTCCCGCATGGTTTGCTCTATGCGTTTCGGCGTCAGCTGGCATTCCCAAACCACGATAACGTGCCAGCCGTTCTCCTGCAGCACCTCATAGTTCCGCTCGTCGCGCCTCTTGTTTCGCTCTATCTTGTTTACCCAGAACTCCCTGTTCGTGTGCGGTATCTTGCAGCACTCGGAGCTTTTAATTGTAAATTGTAAATCGTCAAATTGTAAATTAACTCGGTGTCCGTGCCAGAAGCATCCGTTCACGAAGATGGCTGTCCTGTACCGTCGCATCACGATGTCCGGTTTCCCAGGCACTGACTTCACGTTCAGCCTGTAGCGGTAGCCGTGGCTCCACAGCCATCGTCGCACCTTCAGCTCCGGCTTCGTGTCCCTGCTGCGAATGTGCGACATACAAACGTGCCGCTGCTGTGGAGTCATTTTATCCATTGTTTCTCAAAGTCTTTACAACAATCCAGTCTGCCGGCAGCCATTCAACACTGTCAAGCTGTTCTTTTGGGAGCCATCTCGCTGCCTCATGTTCTTTCAAGGTTAAAATCCCACTCTCTATGTGGCACAGGAAGCAGTGCATTGTCAAGTGGAACTTCGGATAGTCCCATTCAACAGTCTGCACCAGCCGCTCAACGGCAATCCTCGTCTCCAATTCCTCCCATATCTCACGTTTCAGAGCATCTTCCGGCGACTCTCCAGCCTCCATCTTCCCTCCAGGGAACTCCCAGAAGTCCTTATAATCGCCATACCCTCGCTGTGTGGCAAAGACACGCCCTTCCGAGTCGCGAATGATGGCAGCAACAACTTCTATCTGTTTCATTTTCCTTCGTCCTTGTTCTTCGTCCTGTTCAGCACACTTTAGTGTGATGCTAATGTCCTGTTCAGCACACTTTAGTGTGATGCATTTAGTCCGACATTAGCTAAATCCGCCGCATATTCATTCATGTCGAGGCATTGCGCTCGTGTAATACGCGCTGCACTCGCTTCTGCGCTATAGTCAGCATACGGAGCCAGCACCAGCAGAAAACCATCCGAGCACCCCGACAAGTCCCTACCAGATGGGTAAATAAATTGTCCATCCAAACCCCGGTTAACAATATGTATCAATGGCAATTTCTCCTTGTAACAAGCATCATATACTGCTTTCTCTGCCGGCGAGATGAAAGGCGAAACCAGAACCGTTCCTTGTCGTGCTTCTCTCAGATATTTTGTCACCTCTTCTTGTATCTGCTCATCTGTTAGACGACGGTGGCAGCGAACCTGGAGGCGTTCTGGATATGTCACTAAGAACGTATTGCCGACAGCAGTATATCGGTGTCCCTTCTTTCCTGCCCGGAAGTCATACACCTTGCGCAATCGATTTTGGAAATGGATTTTAAGCCAAAGCCGACGTGGATTGTCATTCAGATAGGCTATCCACGTTTGAAGTTGCCCCTTGCGGAATAAGATGCGGTCATTAAATCCGCGCGAAAAAAGAGAAGGCTTCTCAGAACTGAACTCCTGAGCACAGGACGAAGAATCATTCCACAAAGCATGAGAACAATCGCTCTTCCATGCAGCGATTATCTTACCTAAAGCATAATCTGCGGGGAGCGTGTCGCGGACATAGATTATCCCATGGAAATGATCAGGCATGATTTGGTAATGGAGCACCTGCACTCGGCATCCTGTCTTCTTTGTCGTTTCTGCAGCAATCTTTCTGAAAGCCTCAGCCACGTATGCACCCAAGGCCGTTGGCTTTATCTCTGCCGTATCCGGGCTGTTGCCCACAAGCGAACCTAAAACCCGCTTGCGTTCCACCGTCGTTACCGTAATAAGATAGATGCAGGCCGAAGTATAGTCATGCTTCTCCATCCGACGCAGCCTATTATGCTTGACAGGTGCTTTTTCCATCTTATTTTGTCCCTTTTTCTTCGTTTTCTTTTTCCTGTTCCGTTCCTTCTTCGTCCTTTTCTTCGTTCCGTTCGTCGCACTTTAGTGCGATGCATCAATCCTAATGCATCAGCTCTTCCCATGTCGCAAACCAAGGTTTATAAGTGCTCCTGCCTCTTTCAAGGCCAGGTATATATGTGTAGTCTTGCGATTGCCCTGTGTCAAAGGAATATGTCAGATAATACTCATGCTCAAGATTCTCAAAGCCTTTCTTCTGCAAAGCTTCCCTCGACATAAAACGAGGCCCAGCTCCTTTAAGCTTAAATAGTGTGCCAGACAGGCCATTGTGCAGCATCACATAGCGAGCGTTCAAAGCCCTTGGTTCCAAAACAATTGCTCCGGCATCCTCGCCTGTGCGAAGGTAGCACAGTCCAAGCTCTTTCATCTTCGCCAACTTGTCCTTTTTGGCGAAGTTGACCAAAACCACATCGTCCGGGTCTTGATAATCCAACCCATGCTGAGGAGCCACATTCTTGTATAGATAGGTCTTCATTCGGCTCCGTTTCAGCCACTCTGCAATCTGCTCCCTCAGGGCTTGCTCGCTGCTATTAGGGTCAATAGTGATTCCTTCTGATGGCCTCAAAGGGAAGGCTCCGATGCCAATTGCCTTGATGGATTCATAGTAATGCGACTTCTCAAACTCTTCTCGCGTATAATTTCCAGGGAAGAGGACATATCCGCCAATAACCTCGCGCTTAGGCTTCTTATTCGTGGGGTCTATATAATAGATAGCATCGCGATAGCGGTGCATTTGGTCAATGGCATCACTTGGCGGAATGTCCAAATCGTCGGGATGTGTATCGCTGATTCGGTATTTGGCATCAAAGAGGAAGGTGTATTGAATATCTCGCTGCCGTTTCGTCAAGCGCAGCACAATGTCTGGACGTTGTTGGGTAGTGAATGTTGTAGTGCCTCCAATGGCAGACGATACTTCATTCTCTTCTTCTCTCACAGGAGCATTGTACATCACCGAAGCCAACTCCACATTGTCTTCTGTTCGCAAGAAAGTAACTTCCGAATGAGTTCCCCAATTCAAGTCGCGGACAAACTGCGGTGTCAATCTCTTTCCTTTGTAATGAGCCACCGCCTTCTCGCCCAACAATTCAGAGACGATATTCTTTACCTTCAGGAAACACCATATCTCATACAGCATGGCAATATCCTTTGTCTCCAATTTGTTGATGCCCTCTTCCAACTCATACCCACATTGCAACTCTATCCACTTCTGGTAGATAGTGCGGTAGTTGGTTGATTTCTTCATTACCAGCGAGTCCTGTACAAATCCTTTGAATATGCCAATACTGCGGAAGAAAGGGTGATTGGTGAGCCGTTGCAGTTCCTCGCCCATCTCGTCGAGCCTGCACTCCATTATCTTTGATTTCGCAACGGTATTCCTGATGTGCTGGCTAACTACAGTAAAACGCTGGAGCGTCTGTGCCATCACAAATTTCAGGAAGCGGTTTTCCACAGTATCGTTGGTGTGACAGAGTTCGTGCGTGCGATAAAGGTGATGCGGGTCGTCCTTGAACTCGTAATACTCATTCTCTATTTCCTGATTCACCCACCTTAGCCTTTCCCGTCGCTCGTATGTCACCCTGTCGTGCAGCTTCCGTCTGGGCGAGTTGATGATTTGTCGGCAGGCGTTGGTGATGTCGCGGAAACAAGACTGGAATATCTGCCACCAAATCAGGTCGGACGATTCTCCGCTGCGAGTGCGGAAATTGATGTATGTCTCGCGCAGGAAGGCAAACGACAACATACTGTATTCCTGCTCAATGTCACGGATAATCCACTTCATGTCGGTGCGGAAGTCCAGTTTGTAGCTCAACACTTCTGTCGTAAACCGCAGGCTCTTGGCTACTCCGTTTCTTTTGTAGCAGAGGCAGATGTCTGTTTTCCCCACCTGATTGCCAAACCCTACCGCACCGAACAGCAGGTTGTTGTCGCTACTCAACTGTGCATCTTTCGCTACATTGGAGAACCTCAGCGACATTTCGCTCACATCCTTCTCGCCTTGGATAAGCACAGGATACTGTGTGTTCTCGAAGAACAAAGCATCGCGCGTCAGCCATTTGCTCTCGCTCTCATGTCCGTTGAATATAAAGCATGCATCGGCTTGTGGAGTGACAAATTCGGCTGCCAGTTTCTCGTTTCCTTGTTCCACACGCAGGTTTTCCATCGCTTTCCGTATGCGGTCGATTGCTTTGTCGCACGAGAAACGCATTCGGACATCGTCGTTCCGAACCTCGAAGCTGAATATGTCTCTCTTCGCTGCCATTTATGCCCAATAAGAGACAAAATGCTCGCGTTCAAGCGTACTGCACATTTGGTCAATCTTCTTCTCTGTCTCGCTGGAAGCTCCAATGTGTTTTCGGACGATTGCCCTCAGACAAGTCAACAAGCTTATATGTTGCTCGCTTGCTTCTATGCCAAGTTTGGCAATACGCGGGTCGTTATCGGCAATACCCAATCGACTGTCGTCCCCCTCAATACGAGATAGAATCTTCATCAGGGTAAACTCGTCCAACGCTTTTGCCAAAGCATAGTCGCTTCCTGCAAACTTCTTGCAGGCTGCGACATAAAGCATTGCCTCGTTTGCAGCACGATAACCAAGTTTGAAGGGCGTTCCATCCATCAATGTGTTCACTTCCTTCAAGTAGGCAATCACCTTATCCGATTCTATTTCCTCTGTCACTTCTGCTGCCCGTTGCGGACGGTTCACAAGCAAATCGTTCATATCAGTCAGCAAGGGGAACTGCTCACTTTCGCCCGAAAGGAACTTATCGTAATCCACCTCGTTCATCTCCACCGACATCGCTCTGTCCAGCACCTTGCGTGAGAACGAGAAGGTGGTCTCATCCATATTCACCGTACCCATCACCATCAGGTTTGGAGGCAAAGTAAGACCTTTGTTTCTGAAATGTTCTGCTAATTTGCGTTTGTCTTCTGTATCAAGGCTGCCTATCAATTGCGCAATCATTTGGTCGCTCACTTTCTTCTCATCGCTATCCGAGTCGTATTCTATGAAAGGTTTGATGATGGGGTCTGTGATATACTCATCGTTTTTATCTGTAGAGCGCGACTCAATGGCACTAAGGAACTCGGCAAAGTATTCTTCCACTGGAGCCAAGTTCATTTCGTCCAAGCAGAGGAAATATGGCGTGTCTTTGTGTTGCCAGGCTTTCACGATGAACTCCACAAAGGGCGTAAACTCATACCGCTTCGAGATGTTGGAGAAGAATCCCACCACATCCATCGAGTTATGCCAGTTAGGCTTCACCTGTATCAGCTCGAAGTTCTCTGGTCGGTTGTCTTTCCACCGGTTTTCTTCTTTGGCATAATGCTGTGTGGTAGTCGCCTGTGCCAACTTCCTCACAATGCGGCTTTTGCCCGTCCCACTTATGCCAGCCAACAGCATAAATGGTTTGGTGCGAAGGGCTGTGAGGTAAGGACGATGTAAAAAAATTGATGCCGCGTTAATCTCTTGGCTTTTGGGATTTTTTCCCTCATGATGTATAGGCGTCCTTCCCAACACCATATTAGCCATAACACTAATTGTGGCACCATATCCATATTCGTACTTATCAATGTCACTTTGTCCAGAAATTTTGAAACGAACCTCATTGGCTGGAACGTCAGGATGTTGCTCCATATATGCAACAAACTCTTGCAACAGGGGCTTTGATATGGTTCGAAGTCCAACAGCTCCTTTGCTAACAGATTTTACAAGATAGCATAATCTGTCTTCATCAACAATTGTTACTTGTCCATTGTCTGAAGCATTACCTATTTTTAGTTTCGTATATTCAGCCATATTCTATTTTGAATTAATTATCTTTTTCAAACTTAATCAAGAAAACATTACGGTGTAGAAACAGTTGATGCCAGTGTATGTGTTTATGAATGTTTTTTTTCATTGTTGTTCTCTCATTTATTGACTGCTCCTTTTCTGTTATTTATGGTGTTGAATAATCCTAAAATGGAAGATCTTCGATAGAATCAAACGACTCCTTATAAATTAATTGCTCATCATCGTCGATATCAAGTTTAGCCAATAATTTCCCATCGCTGGAGAAACATTTCTTATTAATGTATAAATTAATAGAAAGTTTAGAATTAATATATAAATAATAGCCCTCCTTATTGGAGTTAGGCGGGAAATGATATCCCCAAGGTTCCAATAATAACGATAAATCATTCAAAGAGTGAAACACTATAGGAAATTTCCAATTCATTTCCTTTCTCAACGAAGCAAATAATGGGTGATTGTATATTAAGTAGTCTTCAATCCTCTCATCTTGGGTCTTACTATGTTCAGCCAAGTATTTTGTTAGGTCTTGTACTGTATTCAAAGAATCGTTCAATAATTTAATAGTATCAATTTCAACCATATTTGCTTGAAACTGCAAATATCGTTGAAATAAGCCTGCCCATTGCTCTTTCAGAAATGAAATAATATCGCCAGAAGAAATAAATGTTTGTATAACATTATTTTTCTTAAAGGACCTTATTTCTTCTATAAATTGATATATTCTAACATCATCTGCATGAGAGTATTTTATGTTAGTCCCCTTGTTTTTTAGGTATGTGTAGTATTCTGCATCAACATCTTTTTCTATGAATATATAGACTTGCTTATTGTGTTTAATTGCTGCCTTTATCTCCTCGTTTGATACTGAATACTTTTCGTCTTTTGATGTTGAGCCAAATCTCCCTCCAATTATTGCGACTAAAATATCAATTGATGCTATTTCATTATAACAATAGTCTTCCAGATTTTCATTCGTACCATATGGAATACCTCCTTGTTCATTTCTAACAACATCATATCCTAAACCTTTAATAAAATTATCAAGATCGGTTCGAATCTGTTTTAAGTCATAAAATGTTGAACTTATAAATACTCTGGGTTTTGCCATACTTTTTTGTTTGAAAAGTAAAACTTAAAGTTGTTCTTTATTATTTTGAAGATGGTAATCCAAAAATTCTTTCAACGGCTTCAAATACTCTGCATCCAGATTCCAGTGTTGGGAGTTCTCATAATTGCTATCCTCACTTTTTCTCTTGATATTCTTGCCAGACCTCTCCTGCCAAGTATTTATCGCTACGGCAATGTAAATCAGCAACGCCCTCCTCAATCATGTTGGCCGTTTCCGAACTATAATAGATGTCGGTAGCTTTTTCGAGTGGCACATGAAACATCTCGCTTATGCAGACAATAATTCTTGCACACTGGGTACTTCTCAATATTTGCTTGCTCTCTTCATTCATAGTTGTTCGCTTCCAATAAATGTAAGACATTTCCGCAACATATTATCTGTGCGTATGCAGTATTGGATATTGGGTCTCTCAAATTTCAGCAGTCCAAGAGCCTCTTCCTGAGAAATCTCACCATTGAAATATCGGTCTAAAGTTAGAATGACTCTGTCGTTGGCTATGCCTCCTATTATCATGTCATAATCGCCAACATCTTTCCCCTCACGGCATTGTGCAACAAACTCAAGCCATTCCTGGTTGTAGGCTTCAAACCTTTTTATACTCCAAAGTGTTTCGTCAAAGACAAATTCATAAGTGTTGAGCCATGCAGGTTGCCCTCTTCTTTTGAATCGTTGAGCATACTTTACTGCCTGTTCATATAGTGAAGTAAGATAGAATCCACGTCCGAAATCAAGATATGGACGCGAATGTTCTGTGTCTGGACGTTCAACACTTACGTTTGATGAATGATATAGTCTCATGCTACCAACACTCCTTTCTCCTTCATATACTCGGTTAAGTCTTCCATTAGGTATCGAGAACTGAAGGTATGCAGTACATCATATGAGGGAACGATGTAGTCATACAGAATACCAGAGGTTTTCAGCCTTTCGTAAATTTCTTTTTGGGGCAGTTTTAACACTACAGATAGTTTCCCGATGCAATATGTCACAAATTCCAATGTCTTTTTATCCATAATTATATCATTTCCAATGTCTGCGCATATATTCCCTCAGCGGCTCCAGATACTCTGCATCCAGATTCCAGTGCTGGGTGTTCTCGTAGTTGCGGTTGGCATCCTTAATGAGCTTCTTTTGGCTTCTTGTTTTCCCTAACAGAGTCTCGAGATAGGCGTATATCTTGGTTTTCTTAGCCGGGATGGTCAAGGTCGGGGGAGTCTTTGTTGGAATCCTCACCTTTTCCAGTTCGCCCTCGTATGTTGCCCAGCAATCCATGACTGGCTGGTTGTCTGGATTGATAATCTGCTCCAACATATCTTCTAATTCTCCAGCATCCTTGTTGTTGGGCAGAAGAAATAACTCAAACTCCACGCCAAACTCATCTCGGATGGCAAGTAACTCCTTGCGACGAGCCTCACAATCTTCATCGGCATCGAAAATGACAAGGTTCTTGCCGCCAACATCCGTATTCTGCCTCATGGCATTGATGGCATCTTCCTTGCGCAGTTTCTGGTAGCCACCTGTGTCGTCATCCTTTCCAGGATGTATGATGCTGCCTGCTGGAGCTTTCTCGTGAAACAAGTGATGATAGTAGTTCTCAAAGAACTTCTTATCAGCTTCGCCTTCAACTATAATCAGAAACTTTTCCATGAGTTATGCCATTCCTCTAAGTTCTACATCATTCTCGCAAGCTCCAGACAAGCCCTCGTAAGTGTATTTGTAGGCTTGATGACCATTGTTCAAAGTCTTAGCTATGGTATAAAGACGCATCTCTTGTTGATATTCAGGATGGTCTCCCAACATCTCATTCAGACAGTGGAGTGTCTCCTTGCTATGGGTAGTCACGAAGACCTGTTTGTTCGTCGTCGTTGCCAAGGCGAAGATAGCTTCCCAAAGTTTTTTGTATGCAGAATAGTGCAAGCCATTATCTATCTCGTCAATGAGGATAATATTTGTCATTGGATTGGCCGATGCTGCCACAATGTTCAAATAGCGACGCAGACCATCGCCTGTCATACCAAGCGGCAACAATTCATTAAGGCCTTCAAAACCAATATATACATCATTGTTGAGAATATCTATTGTATAGATTGACTTGTTGAACATTGCCAGACGTTCCACAATCAAATCTTTTTGCTTACGCTTGAATAGTTCTGACAAATCGTTCACGAGGTTTCCTGCCAATAAATCAGCAGTAATGAGACCCACAAAATCCTTTTCAACATACCCTTCAGCAAGTTTCCTATTAGATATGATGCCTGCCTGATTAAACGTCAAAAAACTACGGAAGCTATCAGTTTTCTCCCCTTCTGTAACATCAAAGAGCATTTCTAATGTGTTTATAAGAGCCATCGATTCTGAAATGGGAAGTGGAGCATTTTGTTGCACTGTCTGTTCTTTTTCATCGAACACATACGAAAGATTCAACTTCAAATGGCGTAGGACATTATCGGTCTGTCTAGCAACAATCTCTGGAGAATGAGCAAGTATCAGGTTATTGAACATATAACGAGCATCACCCACCCCAATCAAATTGTTACGTGACCGTATTTTATTAAGACTTTGCGGAATATCTGGGCTAGACATCCCCATAATCAACAAAAGACATTCTAATATAGAGGTCTTACCAGAATTATTCTGTCCTAAGAATATGTTAATACGCGAAAAATCATCAATCTTCAGATGGTCAATGCCCCTAAAATTCTTGATTTCTATGTTCTTAAATCCTTCCATAATTAATAAAAATGTGTGCTTTACGATGCAAATGTAAGGAAAAAAAATGGATTATGCGCCATTCTTCTAAAGAAATTCATATTTCTTTAGGGGAATGGTACTGGTTGCCTTGATATGAGGCTCAAGGAGCAAGATTTATAACTATCCGCAATCGTGCCACCAAAAGCTTTAGAAGCGTAGGAAGCCCGGTTCCGTGACTACAATCTAAAGCATCCAGGAGGGGGCAACAAAACGCCGAAGCGAAGTGCCTGATTCCCAAATGTCTGGCAGAGGGCAAAACAAGTCCCTGTACTTATGGCGATAAGAACGTGGACTTATGACAGAGACAGGCTGTTGTTTTCCTTTACAATTGTCTTTCGGTGGTACGATAGCGGATAATTACTTAATCACGACCTTCTTCCCTCCGTGGATGTAGATACCCCTTTTGAGTGAAGATTGAAGAGTGAAGAGTGAAGAATTTGCTTCCGCGCTGATGCGGCGGCCGCTGAGGTCATAGATTTGACAATTTGACGATTTAGCGATTTCACAATTGTCAGATTGTTCAGTTGTCCAATTGTCAATTTCTTTTATTCCTGTCGGGGCGTTCTTCTGGAAGACGCGAACCCAGTCGAACTGCGTCTCGTAGGTGAAGGAGGTGTCGGGATTTTTTGCCCACGAGCCGTCGCCTACACTCTGGTTCAGGATGATGTAAAAATCATGACAAAAAGGCCATTGCCCGTTCTCCAAGTCGCTGGCGTTTCCCGACTTGGCGTAGGAGCCGACGGGACTGCCGTCAACGTAGAAGGTGATGAGGTCTTCGGTCCAGTTTGCTGCGAAGATGTGCCAGTCGCCTTGCGATACTGTTTCGCTGAAGCTGCTCTTCGGATTGTTCTTTTTGCCGAGGGTGGTTATCCAATGCGAGTGCAGGGTGTGGAAGGCTGTGTTCTGGGCATCGATGGCCTCGAAGATGTCTATCTCGCCTGCCTTCGGCCAGGTGTCTGTGGGTGGTTGTGGCATCATCCAGAAGGCGGGGAAGTTGCCCTTGTGGGGTGTCGTCTTCAGACGTGCTTCCACCCATCCGTAGGTGAAGGAGAAGAGGCCTCGCGACTCCACTGAGCCTGTCAGCATCGGCACCGGGTCGGACGTTTGGTCGGGGTTGGGGATGGCTCGGCAGACGAGGTGTCCGTCCCGAAGAAACACGACATCTTCGGAGTCGCTATGATACCTGTTCCATGTGCTGCCGTAGCGGTTCGAGCGCCGCCAGTTTGCCTCGTTGGGCAGGGTGCCGTTCTCGCCGTTGAACTCGTCATTGAAGACCAGGGTGTAGCAGTCTTCGTACTGTTCGCCCTCGGGGAGAATCTGGAGGCGGATGTCGAGGATTGCGCCGCCGTTTTGGATGATGTTGTTTGTCTCGTCCATCCTGCCGGCGGGGTCGGAGTTGTCCCAGTCAATCTTCACGCGCATCATATAAAGCCCTGGCTCCATGTCTTCGGGCAGCACGAAGGAAGGCGGCTGCACCTGCGAGAGGTCTGTCTGTTCGCTTGCGCTGTTGTATGCGCCATCAGGCAGAGTAAGGCCCGAGAAGCTCACCAGCTCGTTGTCCTCTGTCAAAGCCCCTTGAGCTTCAGGCATTTGAACGTCGAACGCCCCGTTGTTGTCTTTGTCGATGTAGATATAGCTGTCCATCCATCTGCCGGTAAAGGCCAGTGTCGGCGAAACGAGGTCGCCCGCATGGGCCATGAAGATGCAGTCGGTCAGGTCGTGATACATCTTCATCGGTGTCTTCACCCGGAAGTCGTTGCCGTTCAGGATGATGCCGTTCAGCACGCGGTCGGTGCGTGTGCGGTCGGCATTACGGTCGAATGCGACGGGGTAGTTTTCGGCATAGCCCAGAAGAGGCAGCAACAAGATGCTTAGCAGGGTACAGAGTCTATGGTTATTCATTGCGTTTGTCGTTTCTGCTTGCAAAGTTATGAAAAAAATCGTAATTCTTCTTTCTAATTCCCTCTTCTTCTTTTTTTATTCTTAATTTCTTGCTACCTTTGCAGAAGAAACCAAACAAAACAACATCATGGCAAAGCGAACCGTTTTACTTTTTCACCTTTTCACCTTTTCCCTTTTTGCTCTGGCACAGACCATCAACATCACCACCGACCACACGCAGCTGGTCCTGCGGGTGAACGATGGGGGGCGGCTCTGCCAGACTTATCTCGGCCAGCGCCTCTCCGCGCAGACCGACCTCGCGCAGCTGGGTATGCCGCAGGCTGGCCTGAGCAGCTCGTGCATCAAAGGCTTGGAGGCTTATCCTGTGATGGGCACAGAGGACTACTATGAGCCGACCTTCGAGATACGTCACGCCGACGGCAACCCTACGAGCGTGCTGAAGTATGTGTCGCATTCGCAGCAGGGCGATGAGACCTCCATCCTCCTGAAGGATGAGCTGTACCCCGTCGAGGTGACATTATACTATAAGGTATTTCCGCACGAGGACATCATTCAGCAATGGGCGGAGATAAAGCACGAAGAAAAAGGTAAGGTGTATCTGGGCCGCTATGCCTCGTCGATGCTCTACTTCGAGTCGCAGAGATACTTCCTCACGGAGTTTGCCAGCGACTGGGCAAAGGAGATGCAGATGCAGTCGCAGGAGCTACAGTTCGGCAAGAAGATTGTTGACAGCCGCCTCGGCGCTCGTGCCAATATGATGGCGCAACCCTTCTTCGAGGTAGGGCTTGGCGAACCTGTCAGGGAGAACGAGGGCACGGTGCTCATGGGAACGCTTGGCTGGACGGGCAACTTCCGTTTCACCTTCGAGGTGGATAACCAGCATGTGCTGCGCGTTGTCAGCGGCATCAACCACGACGCAGGCACCTATCTTTTGCGAAAGGGAGAGGCTTTCCGCACGGCGGACTTCTACTTCACCCTGTCTAATAACGGGGCAGGGGAGGGCAGCCGGCGCTTCCAGCGTTGGATGATGGCTCATCAGCTCCACAAGGCCGATGCAGACCGCATGACGCTCCTCAACAATTGGGAGAACACTTACTTTGACTTTGACGAGGAGAAGCTCGTCGCGCTCTTCGGCGAGGCAAAGGACTTGGGCGTTGACCTCTTCCTGCTCGACGACGGCTGGTTCGGCAACAAGTACCCCAGGAAGAACGACCATGCAGGCCTCGGCGACTGGCAGGTGACGAAGGACAAGCTGCCGCAGGGCATCCCTTATCTCGTGAAGAAAGCCAAGGAGAACGGCGTGAACTTCGGCATCTGGATAGAGCCGGAGATGGTGAACCCCAAGAGCGAACTGGCAGAGAAGCATCCCGACTGGATTATCCAGTTGCCTTCGCGCGAGACCTATTACTTCCGCAACCAGCTGGTGCTCGACCTCTGCAACCCGCAAGTGCAGGACTTCGTGTTCGGCGTCGTGGATGGCTTGATGCAGGCACTCCCCCAAAGGGGGAGCGGGGAGGGGGCTATTTGTTTTCTTAAGTGGGACTGCAACTCACCTATCACCAACATCTGGTCGCCTTATCTAAAGGAGAATCAGGGCAACCTCTACGTCGATTATGTGCGGGGGCTGTACAAGGTGCTCGACCGTGTGCAGGCAAAGTATCCAGACCTCTACATGATGATGTGCTCGGGTGGCGGCGGACGCTCGGATGTCAAGGGGCTGAGCTACTTCACCGAGTTCTGGTGCAGCGACAACACCGACCCCATTGAGCGCCTCTTCATCCAATGGGGCTACTCGCAGTTCATGCCTGCCAAAGCCATGTGCGCCCATGTGACGGAATGGAACCGCCGCACCAGCATCAAGTTCCGTGTGGATGTCGCCTTCCAAGGAAAGATGGGCTTCGACATCGGCTTGAAAGGTCTTTCGGACGATGACCGCCAGTATTGCCGCGAAGCCATCAAGGAGTACAAGCGGCTGAAGGATGTCGTCTGGTCGCCCAACCTCTATCGTCTCGTTTCGCCCTACGAAGGGCAGCATTGCGTGGTGCAGCGTGTCACGGACGACAAGACGCACAGCATTGTCTTTGCCTACGATATCCATCCGCGTTACGGTGAAACAATTCTTCCCGCACGACTGCAAGGCCTCGATGCCGAAGCAAAGTACCGTGTGAAGGAAATCTGCCTTATGCCCGGCAGACAAAGCTGGCTCTCCTGCAACGACAAAGTCTATACAGGCGACTATCTGATGAAGGTCGGCGTGAAAGTGACTTCAGCCAACGACCTCGTGAGCCACATCATCGAGGTTACAAAGATTGAAGATTGAAGATTGAAGATTGAAGGTTCTTTGATGCCTTAACTTTCAACTTTCAATTTTCAACTTTCAATTTTCCAGTGGTGGCGGTGTGAGGGCAATGACCTTGAGGATGGCTGGGATTTGCTCGATGGGCTGCCAAGCTGCCATGCCAGGCATCCAAGCCAGCGTGTCCTTGTTGATTTGCTTTTGCATGATGAGCCGTGTCAGCTCGGCCTCATTGAGGGGGCCTGTCTGCTGTCCGTCGATGGCGACGTAATAGATGGCCGGGGCAGGCTGAGGCATGGATTGTATGGAGCCTGGGACGTACATGCTCTGCATGTTCTGGTTCATCGACTTGACCATTTGCTGTGCAATGGCTGCGCTCATGCCGAACTCGACGAGCCTGTCTATGGAGAAGAAATTTTGGTCGTTCATAAGACTATAAATTGAAAAATAAGAATTGAGAATTGAAGATTGAAAATTGAAAGTTAAGGGCAAAGCCTTGAATGGCCAGGAACAACCTTCAACCTTCAATTTTCAATTATCAACTTTTTAGGGCATTGGCGGTGGTGTGCTGCCGGGCATTGGCGGCGGTGTGGCGCCTGTTCCGGGCATTGGGGGAGCAAAGAGCGTAGCCAGTTCTGCAATGTTTCCTGCCTGTTCCCAGCCTGCCATGCCTTGCTTCCATACCAAGGACTGCTGCGTGAGCTGTCCGTTCTGCACGAGCTGTGTGAGCTGGGGAACGGTGAAGGGGCCGATTTGCTGTCCGTTGACACCGACATAATACTGAACGGTTGGCATGGGCGGCGGCGTGTTCATGGCATTCTGCATGGTCTGTCCCATGTTGTTCATCATGCCAGCCATTTGCTGTCCCATAGCACCTCCCATCATCATGCCAGCCATCATGCCAGCGGGGTTCATGCCGCCTCCGCCTTCTCCTCCGGTGCCGCCCATGTTGCCAAGGCCTTGTGCTGCAGCCTTGAGAACTTCGGCTTGCTGCTCGACGCTGAAAGCTCCCATGAAGTTGCTTTCCGTCTGCAGACGCTGGGCACGCTGTGCTTCCTCGCGTTGCATACGCATGGTCTCTTCCATGTTCTGGGCATTGATGCGCTGTGTGTCCTTGAGGTTCTGGATATTCACATCGGTCTGTGCCTGCATGGTGCGTGCTGTTGCACCGGCAGTGAGCTGTCGGAGGTCTTCGTAGTAGGGACTTTCCTTGTCAATCTCGATGGCAGAGATGTCGAGAGCCTTGAGGTTGACGCCGAAGTCGCCCTCGATGCGAGGCCTTATCTTCTCCACCACTCTGTCGTTGACTTCCATGATTTGCCGCTCAATCTGCACGAGGGGCAGTCCCATTTCCTGTGGCAAGTTCATGACAACGCTCTTCACATTGCGGCGCACAGCATCCTGTATCTGCTTCACGAACTGTTCCTTCTCGAAGTTCACCAGTCGGTTCAGCTTGATGAAGTTCTGGTAGTCGGTGATGTTGAAGGTCATTGTGCCACGCACTGCAACGGGAACTCCGTGGTCGGGAAGACGTGGGTCGAAAGCATCGAAGTAGGGTACGGCAAAGCGCACCTGGTTGTTCTGTTGCAGGTTGATGAAATAAACTTCGGCCTGGAATGGTGAATCGCCTCCAAAGGCTGCCCCGATGATGTTGGTGAGAACGGGGAAGTTGGCTGTCTTGATGGTCTGGTCGAAAGGCCCGACGATGAAGTCCTGCAGGGTTCCGTCCTTTTGTGGATAAACGAAGACGGCTACCTCTCCGTCCTTCACGCGGAGGCTGCTGCCCCAGCGGATGCTGTTCTCACGGCTGGTGGAGTTCGCTTCCTGCTGTTTCGGACGCCATTTCCATACCAGATAGTCTTGTTCGTCGCAGCGAATGACGTTCATCAGGCCGCCTCCACTGCCTCTTCCAAAGAGTCCCATATATGTAAAGTTAAAAGGTTAAAAACTTAAAGTGTTAAAGCGTTGTTTGCAAGGGTTTAATCCTCGTCGTCGAAGTCATCGTCGTAGTCAATGTCGTCTTGCACATCTTCGGCAGATATTTCCCGTTTCGAGAAATCAAGTGAGACGGGATGTCCGCAGTGCTTCGTGATAGCAGCGGCATTGGCGGAATAAAACTCCATGAGTTGGTTGATGTAGTTGTTTGTCTTCTGCTCGAAGGCTTTCTTCTTCTTCTGTTCATGTTCGGAATACTTGTCTTCTGTTATCCAGACAAGGTCTTTCATGTCATAGGCCTTCTGCTCAAAGTTCTCGATGGTGATGGGTTCTTCCTTGATTCGGTCGAGCTTCCCCATGAGTTGTTCGTATTGCTGGTCTGTTTTCTCGTCCTTGTCGGCATTCAGTGCCATGCCGATGAACCCCATGATAGTGAAGACGATGAAGGAGATGAGGCATCCCCTTTGGCAGCCTTTGTTGCTGAGGGCGCTACCTCCGCCACTGTTCTTGGCTGCCTCTATCTTTGCCTTGGCTTCCATTTTCTTCAGCTCGTCGTCGGTCTTCTTTTTTTCGGCTTCGAGGCGTTTGTACTCATCAATCTCCTGCTTGACTTCGCCGAGGAGTGCCTGTACCTTCGGATTGTCGCCATAGAGCGTCATGGCGCGACGGCGGTGCTCGTCCAGTGCAGCAATGACCATCGGAGCAGCTGTCGTGCCGCTCTTGAGCTGTGAAAGGCCTCGGTTCATTTGCTCGATGAGGAAGTCAAGCTCATGGTTGTGGACATTGCTGTCGACGACATTTCCGCATGAAGGGCAGATGCCCGTCAGTGCTGGCAGTATCTCTCCGCAGGCAGGGCATTTGTTCACTTTGGGAGCTTTTGCCTGCTTCTGGAGTTTAATCTTCTGCACTTCGGCGTCTAAGAGGAGGTTTGCCTCGTCTGCATCAACGCCTTCCAGCATGGCCCTTTTCAGGATAACAGTTCTTTCCTCTGGTGTCAGCACGCCATCCACAAGCGATGCTTCAATCAATTGTTTTAGGGATTCAGAAAACATAGAAGTATGGTATTATGGGTTCGTTTTGGCGCAAAGTTAAGACTTTTTAGCGAGAATCCCTACTTTTTCGTGGAAAAAGTTTTATCTTTGCACTCAAGTAAAAGAAGAATAACGATGCGATACGGTTTTTATGTGAAGTTGGCAGTCGGCTTTTGGCTGGTGCTGGCAAGTGCTCATGCCCAGACGACAGTGGAGTTTGTCACTCCTGACATCGTTCATGTGGTAAAGGGCAAGCCCACGCAGAGCCTTGTAGTGACGGCAAAGCCTGGGAATGTACAATGTACGACGAACAATGGACAATGGAAAAGCTCTAAACTGACGGTGAAGCTTAATCCGGAGACACAAAGCTTGACGTTTATGACGAACAAGGGCAAAGTGCTCCTTAGGGAACAGGGCTGGAGTCTCATTCGGAAGAATACAGACGAATTTGAGGTTAGTCAGACTTTCCTGCTTGACAAGGACGAGGCCATCTATGGCTTGGGCACCATCCAGAACGGCAAGATGAACCGCCGTGGAGAGAAGAAGCGCATGGAGCAGTCGAACCTGGAGGACTTCCAGAACGTGCTGCAAAGCATCAAGGGCTGGGGACTCTACTGGGAGAACTACTCGCCCACGCTCTTTGAGGACAATGCCCAAGGGATGACGTTTACCTCGGAGGCTGGTCAGGGCATTGACTACTACTTCATGTATGGTGGGAGTGCCGACGGGGTGATTGCCAAGATGCGCGAGCTGACGGGCGACGTGCCGATGTTCCCAATGTGGACTTACGGCTATTGGCAGTCGAAGGAGCGCTACAAGACAGCCCGTGAGACAGAGGGCATCGTTGACCAGTACCGCGAGTTGCAAGTGCCTCTCGACGGCATCATCCAGGACTGGCAGTACTGGGGGAGCAACTACTTGTGGAACGCGATGGACTTCATGGCCGAGGAGTTCTCCAACGGCAAGCAGATGATAGAGAATGTACACCGGAAACATGCTCACTTCATGATAAGCATCTGGGCAAGCTTCGGACCAATGACTAAGCAGTTCCGCGAGCTTGAAGAGAAGGGCTTGCTCCTGCCCATTGAGACGTGGCCACAGAGCGGCATCTCGCACATCTGGCCGCCAAGAATGGACTATCCTTCAGGCGTGAAAGTCTATGATGCCTTCCATCCCGAAGCGCGTGCCATCTACTGGAAGTACCTGAAGACGCTCTACGACTATGGTACCGATGCTTGGTGGATGGACTCGACAGACCCGGACTTCTTCAATCCCAAGGAGAGCGACTATGCCCATAAGGTCTATGGTGGCACATGGCGCTCCCAGCGCAATGCCTTCCCTCTGGAGACAGTCCGGGGCATCTATGAAGCCCAAAGAAAGACCCCTCTCTTATCCCCCGAGGGGGAAGACTCCTCCCCTCGGGGAGGTCAGGAAGGGGTCTCTAAGCGCGTCTTCATTATGACCCGCTCCAGCTTCGCTGGACAGCAGCACTATGGCTCCAACATGTGGAGCGGCGACGTGAACTCCTCGTGGGACATGCTGCGAAAGCAAGTGCCGGCAGGACTGAGCTTCACGCTGACAGGCAATCCCAACTTCAACACCGACATTGGTGGCTTCTTCTGTGGCTCGTACAACACCCGAGGCAGCGGCTCTGCTCCGAGGAATCCGCAGTTCCAGGAGCTATATGTGCGCTGGATGCAGTACGGGCTGTTCTGTCCTGTCTTCCGCAGTCATGGAGCCGATGCACCTCGCGAGATATGGCAGTTCGGCAAGAAGGGCGAGCCTGTCTATGATGCCATCGAGAAGCAGATACGCCTGCGCTATCGCCTTATACCTTATTTATATAGTACGGCTTGGCAAGTGACATCGGGCAGCGACAGCTACATGCGTCCGCTGTTTGCCGACTTTGCCCCGGACAAGAGGGTGTGGGACATGACCGACGAGTTCATGTTTGGCCGTAGCATCCTTGCCTGTCCCATCGTCAATCCGCAATACACCGAGGAGAAGATTGTCCGCACCGACGCCATGACGGGATGGGACCGCCAAGATGTAAAAGGTCAGAAGGAAGACGGAAGCGGTGTTGACTGGACGGAAACAAAGACCGCAACAAAGTACCTGCCGGGCAAGCAAATGGTAAATGGTAAATCTGTAAATTGTAAATGGTATGATTTCTGGACCAACAAGCCATACAAGGGCGGACAGGACATCACCATTGAGACCTCGCTTGACCGTGTGCCGATGTTCGTCCGTGCTGGTAGCATCCTTCCCCTTGGCCCCGAGATGCAGTATGTGGGCGAGAAGGCTTGGGACAATCTGGAGCTACGCATCTATCCTGGTGCCGACGGGCAGTTCACGCTCTATGAGGACGAGGGCGATGGCTACAACTACGAGAAAGGTGTGTATAGCACCATCACATTCCAGTGGAACGACAAGAGCCGCACCCTGACCATCGGTAAGCGTCAGGGAGAGTTCCCCGGCATGTTGAAGACAAGGAAGTTCACCGTCGTCATGCCCGATGGCAGTCAGCAGACAGTTGAATACAACGGGGAGGAGAGGACAATCAAGTGTTAAAAATTTAAGTTTCTGGAGTTATAATTAGAAGTTATAACTCCTTATCTTAACTCCTCTTCATAACTTCCGAAACTTCAGTTAAAAATTAATTTAATAGTAACATAAATGAAGAAGCTATTTCTACTTTTCCTGCTCTGTGGCGGGAGTTCAATGTTCAATGTTCAATGCTCAATGATTATGGCGCAGAACCCTTATCTTCCTCTGTGGGAACATCTGCCCGACGGCGAACCGCGTGTGTTTGAAGACCCTGACAACCCGGGGAAATTGCGTGCCTACATCATTGGTTCGCATGACACGCACTACTCTGAGTACTGCGGCAATGATGTCCGCATGTGGTCGGCTCCCGTGGAGGACCTCACCCAGTGGCGCGACGAAGGCCCTATCTTCTCGTACTATGTGGATGGGCACTGGGACACGATGTTTGCCCCCGACCTTGTGGAGGTCAAGGACAAGGCAACGGGCAAGAAGACCTACTGGCTCTATCCCCACAGCCGTGGATGGCGCCGTGTGGGAATGGTGTGCAAGGGCGACCGTCCCAATGGACCTTTCACGCCTGTGAACCTGACTCCCGACGGACGTGCCTGTGTGGACGGCTCACTGATTGACTTCGACCCCAGCGTCTTCGTGGAGAACATCACCGACAAGAAGGACAGGGACTTCGACAAGGGCTTCCGCGCCTATGTCTTCTATGGCTTCCAGCACTCTACGGCTTGTGAGCTTGACCAGAACACCATGTTCAGCAAGCGCCCTGGCACGGAGCTGATAGACCCGTTCATCCCTGCAAGCAGCCACGACGGGCGACTGCTCGACAAGGAGGGCAGCGAGTACAAGGCGCTCTATCAGGGACAGAACCCGCTGGACTTCAACTTCTTTGAGGCCAGCAGCATCCGTCAGGTGGGCAATAAGTATGTGATGGTCTTCTCCGGCTACTCAGGCAAGGAATATGGTTTGGGCAACACCAACAGTGCCTTGCGCTATGCCTACGGCGACTCACCCCTTGGCCCCTGGCGTGCCGGTGGCGTGCTCGTTGACAGCCGAGGCGTGGTGCCCAATGAAGACGGCTCACACCTGACGACCACCAATGCTGCCCACAACACCCACGGCTCTTTGCAGGAAATCAACGGCCAGTGGTATGTCTTCTACCATCGTCCTCCGCGAGGTTTTGCCAATGCGCGTCAGGCAATGGTGGCGCCCGTGAAGATTGAGTGGGACAAGAAGCCTGTTGCCAAGGGCGGTCAGGTGCGCATCACAGGCTACGACCCCTTTATCGCTGGCAATGAGTGGACAGCCAAGGCCACTGACGGCAACGAGTACACTGGTGCCGAGGTGACCAGTGAAGGCTTCCAGATATTCGGCTTGCCTCCCTATCAGTTCTACAGCGCGGGCATTGCCTGCTACATGGCTGGCCCTGGCAGCAACGAATGGTTGCAGGACAACCACGACGTGTGGTCGGACCACATGGACCTGGCTGGCATCAAGAATGGCGGCATCGTGGGCTTCAAGTACTTCGGCTTTGGAGGACTTGCCCAGAGCACCAAGGGACTGCCTGCCTTCGAGGGCATCAAGAAGGGTGACAATGCTCAGCTCTGCCTAAGCCTGACTCCCAGCGGTAAGGGAGCCTTTAAGATTCATGTCATGCTCGACGGGCCATACGCCAACAATGTTTGGAACGGACGCGAGATTGCCCTTATCTCCGTTGCTGCCGATGCTCCCCGTGAGCCAAAGGACTATAGCGTCTCCACAGAAGCTGTAGAGGGACTCAGTGGCAAGCACGCCATCTACCTCGTTGTGGAAGGCCCTGACGTAGAGGAACCTCAGCAGCAGAGACAGTTTGGTCGTCGCCAAGGCCTACAGCGCCCGCAAGGACTCTTTGACCTCCACGGCATCGGCTTTAGCAAGAATCTTCAATCTTCAATCTTCAATCTTCAATCCCCCGAAGTTGCCATCACCGCCGATGGTCAACGCCTTGCCATCCCTGCAACACCCATCTACAGCAGCAACGCCAATGGCTATACCGATGCCACGCACTATCAGGTCTATGCGCCGCTGAAGGCCAGCTCCAAGCTCTCGGCTTCATCTCCGAACCCCGAGGTGAAGTTCGAGGTCAGCCCCGTTGTAGCAGGCCGCGCCACCGTCACAGCCACATATCGAGGCAAGCAGAAAGTCTTCCTCATCAACTGACAACATCTGAAGACACGAACAGCGCTAATCTTTAACTGAACGCAAAGACAGGGAGGCAGCAGTGTGCTGCATTAAGACAATGACTGTGAATAGGATACTCTTTCTTTTGTTGATTGTCCTGCCAGTAGAGGTACGGGCGCAGCTGTGTGTCGGTTCTTTGCGGGTGGAGCATTGTGTGAATCCCTGTGTTGTGGATGTGCCTCAGCCGCGACTATCGTGGGTGAATGAACCTAAGAATGAACGTGTGAAGGGACAGCTCCAGACGGCTTACCAAATCGTTGTGGCTTCTTCGGAGGAGAAACTGCGGAGAGGTGACTATGACTTGTGGGACAGCGGACGTGTGCCCAGCGACAGGAGCGTGTTGGTCCCTTATGGTGGCTGCGAGTTAACTTCCGGACAGGACTGCTACTGGATGGTCCGTACTTGGGATAAGAAGGGAAAGCGTTCCAAATGGAGCAATGTGGGGCACTGGGGCATGGGGTTGCTGAAGCCAGAAGACTGGCACGCCAAGTGGATTACGGCTCATCAGGAACAGGGTGCTCCGCTCTTCCGAAAGGCATTTCTGCTGAAACAAAAGGTGAAGAAAGCCAAGGCGTATGTGACTGCTGGCGGCTACTTTGAGCTATATGTGAACGGCAAAAGGGTGGGGGAGGACCAGCTGGTTCCAAACTTCACCAACTATACGACCCGCGAAGGACTGGACAAGGGCGGCATTGCTCTGGAGAACAACTTCACGGCATACCGTGTGCTCTACCTTTCCTATGATGTCACTTCTCTGCTAAGACAAGGGCGTAACGCGCTGGGAGCCATCCTTGGCGACGGCTTCTACCGCAGCACCAGCCATCGCGTGCGTTCTTTTGGAGAGCCTTGCCTGCTTTGCCAGCTTGAAGTAACATACGAGGATGGAACACAGGAAAGCATTTCCAGCGATGAGACTTGGCTTACCCGTCCCTCGGCCATAACCCTGACTGGTGTCTATGACGGTGAAGTCTATGATGCTCGACAGGAAACACCCAAATGGGCAGAAGCTGACTGCGATGAATGGGACTGGCATCCTGCATATAAGGCTGTTCCGCCTGTGGGAAAGCTCACGGCTCACACTTCGCCCACAGACCGCATTACAGAGATACTGCAGCCCCTCAGCCTTGAGGAGCAGGACAGTGCCTTCGTGGTGACCTTCGAAAAGGAAATAGCGGGATGGGTGCGCTTGAAAGACATTCAGGGAAAAGCGGGACAGAAGGTACAGGTTGAATATATTTGTGAGTCGCCGCTTGGCAAACAGGAGTATTATTGCAAAGGCACGAGTGCGGGCGAAACTTATGCACCGCGCTTCACCTGGTACGTCTTCTCGCAGGTAAAAGTGCGCGGACTTAGCAGCCTTACGCCTCAGCAGATTCAAGCGGAAGCTGTGAATACCGATGTCCCGCTCTCTGCCGAGTTCCATTGCAGCCATCCTTTGCTCAATCGCATCAATGCCATCTGGCAACGCTCACAGCTGGACAACATGCACGGCTGTATTGCCAGCGACTGCCCACATCGTGAGCGACTGCCCTATACAGGCGACGGACAGATAGCCTCTGCAATGGTGATGCTGAACTTCGACGCTGCTGCCTTCTACCAGAAGTGGCTGCAGGATATGCGCGATGCTCAGAATCCCGTGAGTGGTTATGTGCCCAACGGTGCTCCCTGGCAACCTACTTGCGGCGGAGGAGTGGCTTGGGGTGCAGCCATGAATGTGATTCCCTGGGAATACTATTTGCAGTATGGCGACTTGCAGCAGCTCCGTCTCTGCTACGAGCCTATGCGAGGTCAGTTGCGTCACATGCTTACTTGGCTCACGCCCGATGGAACAATGTTCCAACAGATGCGCAATTACGGCACTGACGACCTTTGCTACTGGCTCAACCTGGGCGACTGGGTGCCGCCCTACGGAATGCCTGCCGACGAACTCGTCCACACTTTCTACCTCTGGCTATGTGCCACAAACACTGCGAATGCTGCAAAGGTGCTTGGAGACAAGAAGGGAATGCAGGAGTGCGAGGCTATTGCACAGCGCACTTGGGAAGCTTTCCACCGCAAGTTCTATAATGCAGAGCAGGCCACCTACGGCGACTTCGGTCCTAACATCCTGGCACTATACATGGGTGTGCCCAAGGAACGCAAGGCGGCTGTGGTTGAGACATTGCGCCGCGAAATAATGGAGACACATGGCGGACACATCAATACAGGTTTCGTCACAACTAAGTTCTTCTTTGAGACTCTGACGGACAATGGGCTTCACGACGTAGCCACAACAGCTATACTAAAGACCGACTACCCCAGCTACGGACATTGGATTGAGCAGGGAGCCACCGTTACTTGGGAACAATGGGACGGTCAGAACTCGCACAATCATCCCATGTTTGGCGGAGGCCTCACTTGGCTGGCACGCAGACTGGCTGGTGTCAATGTAACGACAGAAGGTGCTGGCTATCGTCATTTTGAGGTTCGGCCAGTGCCTGCTGTGGGTGTTGATACGGTATTCTATGCCCAGCAAACGCCTCAGGGACTGCTTTCATCGCGCGTCATCAGCAGCAAAGGACAGCTCCGCTCGTTGGAAGTGCGCGTTCCTGTCGGCAGTACGGCCACAATCTGCCTGCCCCAAAAGACCATCCAAGTGCAGCAAGGAACTCACAGATTTGAAAACAAATAACGACTTATTGTCATTGCCGTCAGAAGAGCCGCCGTTGCGAATTTTAAACATCGAGGCACGCTACCAAGAATACAAGAACGATGTGGCACGCACACTCAACCGCGAGAATACCGCAAAGATATTAGAGCAAACTAAACAAATGCACGCATGGATACAAGAAAAGTTAAAGGAAAAGTTATTGCCCCGATGAACTTTACGCCCGACACCATACAGGGCATTCTTCCCAAGGACTTTGCTCTGGAGTTGGTGCGTCGCTATAAGGAAGCCATTGCTCCGCACCTCGACCCTGAAATGAAGGTGATGATGTTCGGTTCCTATGCCAAGAATTGTCCCAACGAATGGAGTGACATCGACGTTGCCGTCATCGTGCCTAAGGTTAATGTGAACGACTGGTGGAACACCGCCGTATCCCTCGGTCGTGCTACCCGCAACATCAGCAGCTACATCGAGCCTATTCTTTTGGAGAGTGGCGAGGATTCGCCCATCTACCGTGAGGTTCTCCGCACAGGCATAGCAGTATAAGTTGCTAATCATACAGACAAAAAGCGTCCGCTTTGATTCAGCCTTTCCTTCACTTGTAGGGAAGGCTTTTTTGTGCCCGATGCTGAAATAATCCGCATAATCCGTTCAATCCGTGGTCGTATAATATCTTTAACATGTAATTGCCATGTAACAAGCCATATAATTATCATATAATTATTAATGGTAATTCGTGGGTCATTGATGGCAATTCGTGTTTTCTTTTAACATGTAATTGCCATGTAACAAGCCATATAATTATCATATAATTATTAATGGTAATTCGTGGGTCATTGATGGCAATTCGTGTTTTCTTTTAACATGTAATTGCCATGTAACAAGCCATGTAATTATCATATAATTATTAATGGTAATTCGTGAGCCATTGATGGTAATTCTTGGATGCTTTAGCACCAAGACGCGATTGTAGTCGCGGAACGTGTTTTTCTTTACCCCCCTGTTCTGGCGGATTTGCAATCCGCCAGCATCAGAGTATAAGCATTTGCAATGCGATAACATTAAGTCGGGATTGCTTTCCCTCCGTCGCCGTAGGAGTTACGGCTCCCCTCATCAGGCTGCAATGACATTCATTCATTGCTCTAAAGACCTGATTCGCCCTATATCTAATACGGTCGGATTGCAAATCCACCCGAACAAAAAGAAAACCTTTTTGTCAAAAACCTTTACATCAAAATCGGGTTTTTTGGAGCCAGACCGTGCCTTGCTTTTCATAAGAGCGTGGACTTATGGTCATAAGTCCCTGTACTTATTGCCAACACTCCTCGTTCTTTGGGGTAGAAAAACACACTTATTTTTGTCACAAAATGCGCTTCGTTTTGCAAAATGATGTAGGACACTGACACTATTCGCACGTTTTGCTCAATTGGCGGACACTGTAACCAGTTGTTTTCCAGATACGATTTGATTTAAGCTCATTTCTCGCATTATGGGTACCAAAACACCACCCAGACAAAAAACTGCCGTCAGAAGCGCCGCAGTTGCGAATTTCCTTGACAGAAGGGCATCTTACCAGTTAACCGCGTCTTCTTTGGCCTTTGCCTCAACCGCGCTCCTGATGATACCCTCAATCTTACCGAAGAAAACCTGGTCCTTGTCGCTGTAGTTCACCGACCCAATGTAACCCTTATACGTCATTGTATTCATATCCGAATCCTCCTATACCTATTCTATAAAACCCGCTTCGCGTAAATCCTCCAGCACCTGCTTCATGGCATACTCCTTCACGATATTGCCTGGATGTGGCTTGTGCAGCATGATTGGGCGCTTGTCTCCCTTCCCTGAAGATGACACGTGTTATCTCCATCGTGAACATAACGTCTCTATCCATTAAGTCCTACAACAGAGAAAAAGACTGCACCACCACCCACTTTTTTTAATAGTTTTTACAGTCTTAGCAGAAAAGGCCTTTTCGTGTGCTTCCGGGTCGGCATATTTAGTGCGTCGCCTGATACCATTTCGTTTTCTTCAGCCCGACGGAGCGCGTATTGTGACTTGGAGCGGAAGTTGTTATGCCAGAATAAGCACGGATGTCATTGAAGCCGTTGCTGGCGGAATAGTATTGGGCGGTATGCGCTTTGTAAGGGACG
>JAFXZK010000142.1 GCA_017541265.1 Bacteroidaceae bacterium
GACGACGATGATGATGACGACGATGAAGCGGACCCCAACATGCAGAATGTCGACCCAGAACGGAAAAAGGCCATGAACGGCGCAAAGGCCAGCCAATCGAATGAGGTGGACGAGGATGGATATCTCAAGTTTCAGATGCCTTGGAGCCTCACTGTCAGCTATGGCGTTTCGATGCGCGAGAACACCAGTGCACCGATTAATCCACGGCGTATGCGCTACCCCTACAAGTTCACCCAGACACTTAACTTCTCGGGCAACGTCCGAATTGCCGAGGGATGGAACATCAACTTCTCCTCTGGCTATGACTTCAACTACAAGAAACTGAGTATGACGACCGTCTCGCTGTCCCGCGACCTGCACTGCTTTTCGATGTCCTGCAGCATGGTTGTGTCCCCCTATACCAGTTTCAACTTCCTCTTTGCCGCCAAGGCCGGCACTTTGGCAGACGCTCTGCGCTGGAAGAAGCAGAGTTCCTACAGCAGCAATATCGAGTGGTATTAGTTCTGGATTATCTTTTCAATGTAGTCAAGCACTTCGTCGCGTCCTTGCCTCGTCTCGCTGCTGGTGATGAAGTGCGGAGGCAGTTCCTCCCATTGCTTTGAGAGTTCGCTGAAGTAGTGCTTGACGTTTGCGGTGAGCTTCCCTTTGGAGAGCTTGTCGGCTTTGGTGAAGACGATGCTGAAGGGGACGCTGTTCTCTCCGAGCCATTCGATGAATTCCATGTCGATGCGTTGCGGCTCGTGGCGTGCGTCGATGAGCAGGAAGAGGTTCATCATCTGTTCACGTCGCAGGATGTAGCCCGTTATCATGCGCTGTAGCTCGTCCCTCTGCCGCATGCCGCGTTTGGCATAGCCGTAGCCGGGCAGGTCGACGACGTACCATCCCCCGTTGATGAGGAAGTGGTTGATGAGCACAGTCTTGCCTGGAGTAGCAGACGTCTTGGCGAGATTGTTCCTTCCTGTCAGCATGTTGATGAGGCTGGACTTGCCCACGTTGCTCCGCCCGATGAAGGCGAACTCGGGCAGCTCTCCTGCTGGGCACTGCTCCACGCGGGCACTGCTGATGGTGTATTCGGCTGATTTGATAAGCATCGGCTTATGTGACTTATGATTTCTTCAGAAGCTGTAAGACAGCCCGAGGCTGAACCATTCTTTGAACATGAGGTAGGTATGGTGCTTGCTCATATCGCGGTACTTCTCGTTGCTGTCGTCGACGCGGGGATAAAGGTATATCTTTGCTGTAATGAGCTTTGTTACACTGAAGTCGACGGTGTTCTCCCATTCCCAGATGTTGTAGTGGTAGTTGCTCATCCAATAGACACGGCTCGTCCATGATATTTGCTTGCAAATCTGCCATCGCGTGTTCATCGTGATATTGGGACCGAAGGTCGTCTTCTGGTGCTTGCCCTCGTCGATGCCGTAGTTCTTGACGATATCGTCTCTCCCAACATAGATAATCTTCATGGCGAGAGGGGCTACGTTGAGTGTGCCGGTGAAGCGCTTCTTCTTGCCCCAGGCGATTTCATACTTCATACCGGGAGCAACGGTCACTTCAAGGGGAGAAAAGATCTTGGAGCTTAGTTTGTCGCTGTTCTTCTGGTAGTTGGCTGCAAGCTGTGTCTGGAGGATGACCTGGAGGGAGTAGTAGAGGTTCTTCCAAGCCTTATAGCCGGCGTTGGTGGTATAGCGGAGCAGGTTGCTGGAAGGGCGGAAGGTACGTTTATTGTCGGTATCTGTGGTCTGGAAGCCCAGCTGGGCATCCAGCGTGTTTTCCCAGCTTATCTTGCGCTGGTCGTTGTAGTTGGCACGCAGCGTGACAGTGAAGTTGCCGGTGAAGTTGGTCTCGCCGCCTTTGTACCAGTTGTCCGAGAAATAGTTCTGCGTGAACTGCAAGGAGGTGTTGCCCGAGAACTTCCAGAAGTTTGGACGGCGTGTGATGACTTCCACAGGCTCGTCTATCTTAGGTGCCAGCGTGGCAGCGGCAACTTTGTCGGCGAGTTTGTCTGAAGTCTTCACGATATCGTTCACGTCGCTGCGGATGGCAGCCTGTCCCCTGATTTCATTTTCAGTCTGCGTCACAAACTGTGGAGCTTCGGTGTAGAGCGAGGACAGCATCTTTCTGGATGCAAAGAGTCGCTGCATTTGCAAATCCTTGCAGTTCAAGTCCGTCTGGCTCATCATCTGGTGCAACGGTGAACTGTATAAGGTAGGCTGTGAGAGTATCTGGTAGTAATAGGCGTTTGGGGTGGGGGATGCAGAGGACGTATTCAGGGAGTCGCGTTCCCTTGCCAATGTGTCAATGGCTTGCAGGTAATGTCTCAGCAGGAGGGACGTGTCGGCTTTTGCCTCGTTTCCCTCTGGAGGCCGCACCACAACATCGGCGCTGCGGGCGTTCCCTGCCAACATATATATAAAGATGTAGAAAAGTATTGTCAGGCGCTTCATTAGTCCTAATTTTGTGCAAAGATACGACAATTAGTTCATAGTTCATAGTTCATAGTTCATAATTCTTCTCTTTTTAACTCTTAATTGCTATTTTTTTCGTAACTTTGCGCCCGAAATAAAATAAAGTATATGGATAAGAACACAGTTACAGGATTTATACTCATTGCCCTCGTCGTGATTGGTTTCAGTTGGTACAGCCAGCCGAGCCGCGAGGAACTGGAAGCAATGGCGCTTCAGGACAGCATTGCTGCTGTAGAAAAACAAAAGCAGGAAGAAGCAGAGAAGGCAAAGGCCGCAGCCGTGGTCGCTGCATCTCCTGCGACTCCCGACAGCACCTCCCTCTTCTTCGCACAGCGCAGCGGCGAGGAGCAGGAGATTGTTCTTGAGAATAATAAGGTAAGGTTGACACTCAGCACCCTCGGCGGCACGATTCAGAATGCCGAGATTCTTGGCTATAAGAGCCGCAACCACGAGGGCGACGTCTTGCTTATGACCCGCAAGGATGCCCAGATGACCTTCTCTTTGGCCGGCAAGCAGGAGAACATTATCAGCAGCGACCTCTACTTCACTCCGACGGAGCAGACGGACAGCAGCGTCACGATGGTGGCAGAGCAGGACGGCAAATGCCTTGCCATTAGCTATCGCCTGCGCCCCGACTCCTATATGGTCGACATCTCGCTGCGCACCACAGGCTTGGACGGCTTCTTTGCCCCCAACATGAAGGCAATGGATATCAGCTGGACCGACCGCATCATGCAGCAGGAGAAGGGAGCCGATTTCGAGAACCGGTACAGCAGCCTCACCTATATGAGGAAGGACAAAGGCGTGAAGAAGCTCAGCGAGACGAGCGACGAGACCAAGAGTCCCGAGGAGGCTTTGGAGTGGGTTGCCTTCAAGAACCAGTTCTTCAGCGCCGTTCTCATCGCTTCGCAGGACTTCACAGAGGCGCAGCTCTCCAGCACACAGGAGGCTGACAAGAAGAGCGGTTTCCTGAAAACCTACGAGGCGCAGCTGAAGACCTTCTTCGACCCGACTGGCAGCAAGCCCACTGAGTTGCAGATGTACCTCGGCCCGAACGACTTCCACATCCTCAAGGACCACAGCAAGATGACGGCTTACGGCTCGGAAGCCGACCTCGACGAACTGGTCTATCTCGGCTGGTGGATATTCCGCTTCATCAACCGCTGGTCAATCCTCTACATCTTCGACTGGCTCAAACATGCCGGTCTGCCTATGGGACTTGTCCTCTTCCTGCTGACGGTAATCGTCAAGGTGGCAGTCTGGCCGACGCAGAAGAAGAGCTATATGAGCAGTGCCAAGATGCGTGTGCTCAAGCCGAAGCTCGACGACCTTGCCAAGCAATATCCCAATCCCGACCAGGCTATGCAGAAGCAGCAGGCCATGATGCAGCTCTACAGCCAGTACGGTGTCAGCCCGATGGGTGGCTGCCTGCCGATGCTCATACAGGCGCCTATCTGGATAGCTTTGTTCAACTTCATCCCCAATGCCATTGACCTGCGAGGCGAGAGCTTCCTTTGGGCAGACGACCTCAGCGCCTACGACGACCTTATCCGTTGGGATAGCGACCTCTGGCTCATCGGCAACCACTTGAGCATTTTCTGCCTCCTCTTTAGTGCAACGAACCTCATCAACACCTGGATATCCATGCGACAGCAGCAGAACCAGTTCACAGGCGAACAGGCGCAGCAGATGAAGATGATGCAATGGATGATGTACCTCATGCCGTTGATGTTCTTCTTCATGTTCAACGGCTACAGCAGCGGCTTGAGCTATTACTACTTCGTGTCCGGCTTGATTAGCATCCTCACGATGTGGTACCTGCGCTGGTCAACCGACGACAAGAAGCTCCTTGCCGGCCTTGAGGCTTACCGCGAGCAGCACAAGAACGACCCCAAGAAGGTGTCAGGCCTTCAGGCGCGCCTCGAAGCCTTGCAGAAAATGCAACAGGAACAGGCAAAGCGAAGATAATTAAAAATTAAAGATTAAAGATTAAGGATTAAAGATTAAAGATGAGACTCAACAACCATTCATTCTTTCATTTTTTCATTATTTCATTATTACTCATGTCTTGTGGCACGCAGAAGGAAAGCGACAAGGTGAATATCCAAAAGCAAACAGTACAGCTCGAAAGCGACTTGATGACCCCAGAGGCACTTTGGGCAATGAGCCGCATCAGCGGCTATCAGGCCTCGCCCGACGGCAAGCACATCGTCTTCCAGATGGGCTATTACAGCGTGGCAGAGAACAAGAGCCATCAGGTTCTCTGGATGATGAACGCCGACGGAAGCGAACAGAAACAGCTGACCGAAGATGCCGAGAACGAGACCGATGCTCAGTGGTTAGACAACGAAACTATCGCTTTCCTCCGAGGTGGCGAGGTATGGAAGATGAACCTGAAGGGCAAGAGCCGCAAGCAGCTGTCCGAGACAGAAGGCAAGGTCGAGGGCTTCCTCTTTGCTCCTGACGGTAAGAAGGTCATCCTCTTGAAGAGCATCGACTTCAATGAAATCATCCAGAAGAACCCCGAAGACCTGCCAAAGGCCACGGGCCGCGTGGTGAACGACCTCATGTACCGCCATTGGGACCACTATGTGGAGAGCATCCAGCATCCTTTTGTACTCGATCTCAAAACGGGTGAGGAGTTCGACATCCTCGAGGGAGAACCCTTCGAATGCCCCATGGAGCCCTTCGGCGGTATTGAGCAATTGGCTTGGAGCCCTGACTCGAAGTTTATCGCCTTTACTTGTCGCTGCAAGACCGGCTTGGAGTATAGCATCTCGACCGATAGCGACATCTTCCTTTATGAAGTTGAAGCTCGCGACCTTAACAATATTGAGCACACAAAGAACCTGTGTAAGCAGTTCAGAGAGTTTGGTATACTTGGCTGCAATGAGATGGCTTATCATGGCGATGGAAAGCAGTTGAATCCCACCAAGACACTGAAAGATCAGGAAATCAACGTTAAGCATAAGGATGAGAACGTCGGCTACGACATCAATCCCAAGTTCTCTCCCGACGGCAAGTATGTGGCTTGGCTCTCTATGGAGCGCGACGGCTACGAAAGCGACCGCCAGCGTCTCTGCATCTACGACCTCAAGGTGAATACCAAGACCTACATTACCGAGAGCTTCGACTCGAGTGTTGACGACTACTGCTGGGCACCTGATTCCTATACATTATATTATATAGGGGTTTGGCACGCTACAGAGAACCTCTACAAGACCAACCTCAAGGGCGAGGTCAAGCAACTCACCAAGGACTGGGCCGACTTTGGCTCGTTGCAGATGTTGGGCGACAAGCAGATTCTTGCCGAGCGTCACAGCTTTACGCAACCTGCCGACCTTTATGTGGTAACGCCCAGCGATACGATTGCCGACACGCAGATAAAGCAGATTACCGAAGTCAACAAGGACATCCTCGACCAGCTTGCTAAGCCCAGTATCGAGCAGCGTTGGGTTAAGACCACCGATGGGCAGCACATGCTCTACTGGATTATCCAGCCCCCTCACTTTGATGCCTCGAAGAAGTATCCCACCTTGCTCTTCTGCGAGGGCGGGCCACAGAGCGCTGTTTCGCAGTTCTGGAGCTATCGCTGGAACTTTATGATAATGGCTTCGCAAGGCTATGTGGTGATTGCCCCGAACCGTCGCGGCGTGCCGGGCTTCGGTCAGGAATGGCTCGAAGAGATTAGTGGCGACTGGACAGGCCAGTGCATGAAGGACTATCTCTCTGCCATTGATGATGCCGCAGAGAACCTTCCCTACGTTGATAAAGACCGCATAGGTGCCGTTGGTGCCAGCTTCGGAGGCTTCTCCGTCTATTATCTGGCAGGCCATCACGAAGGTCGCTTCAAGTGCTTCATTGCCCACGACGGTGCCTTCAACCTCGAGGCGATGTACACAGAGACAGAGGAGAACTGGTTCTCAAACTGGGAATATGATGATGCCTACTGGAACAAAGACCAGACGGAACGTGCCCGCCGCACCTACGAGAACAGTCCACATCGCTTCGTCGATAAGTGGGACACACCCATCCTCTGCATACATGGCGAGAAGGATTACCGCATCAACGCCACCCAAGGTATGAGTGCATTCAACGCCGCCCGCATGAGAGGCATCGAAGCACAGTTGCTCATCTTCCCCGACGAGAACCATTGGGTGCTCAAGCCACAGAACGGCATCCTCTGGCAGCGCACCTACTTCGCTTGGCTCGACCGCTGGCTGAAAAAATAAGATCTCGTGATAACGAAATAACGTAATAACGATATAGACAATTTATGACAGCAATTCAAAAGACTCTTCGCGACAGCGCCGGGATGCGCTGGACGGCGTTGCTGCTCTTGGCCTTGGCCATGTTCTGCAGCTACATCTTCATGGACATCCTTTCTCCCATCAAGGACCTGATGCAGGAAACACGTGGATGGGACTCCACAGCCTTTGGCACGATGCAAGGCTCCGAGGTGTTCCTCAACGTCTTTGCCTTCTTCCTCATCTTCGCAGGCATCATCCTCGACAAGATGGGCGTGCGCTTCACGATGATTCTATCAGCCGCAGTGATGCTCATAGGTGCCTGCATCAAGTGGTACGCCGTGGACGAGAGCTTCATGGGCACAGGCTTGGAGGCTTGGTTCAACAGCCATTTGAACTACATTCCAGTGTTCGAGGAACTCGGCGTGTCGCCCTTCTATGAGGGTATGCCAGCCTCTGCCAAGTTTGCCGCTTGCGGTTTCATGATATTCGGCTGTGGCGTGGAGATGGCAGGCATTACCGTCAGTCGTGGTATCGTCAAGTGGTTCAAGGGCAGGGAAATGGCTTTGGCAATGGGCAGCGAGATGGCTTTGGCGCGTTTGGGCGTAGCTACTTGCATGATATTCTCGCCCTTCTTTGCCCGTCTGGGTGGCTGTGTCAGCGTAAGCCGCTCGGTTGCCTTCGGCGTAGTGCTGATGTGCATCGCCCTCATTATGAGCATTGTCTATTTCTTTATGGATAGGAAGCTCGATGCACAGACTGGCGAGGCCGAGGAGAAGGATGACCCCTTCAAGATCAGCGACTTGGGTCAGATTCTCACCAGCAGCGGCTTCTGGTTGGTTGCCCTGCTTTGCGTGCTCTATTACAGCGCCATCTTCCCCTTCCAGAAGTATGCCGTGAACATGCTCCAGTGCAACCTCACGCTTGTGGCTCCCGATGCCAATTCGTTCTGGGCCAGTGAGAGCGTGACCATCATCCAGTACGTCATCATGCTGTTTGTTGCAGCTGCTGGCTTTGCAAGCAACTTCCAGAAGAAGGCCGGAGCGAAGTACGGTTTGCTGAGCCTCAGCATCCTTGCCCTTGTCTGCTATTGCTACATGGGCTTCATGCGCCAGTCCGCAGAGAGCATCTTCGCTGTGTTCCCGCTCCTGGCCGTTCTCATCACACCTATTTTGGGCAGTTATGTTGACCATAAGGGCAAGGCAGCCACGATGCTGATTCTCGGTTCGCTGCTGCTCATCTTCTGCCACCTGACCTTCGCCTTCGTGCTGCCGCTGTTCAAGGAGTCAGCCGTTGGCGGCATAGCCATTGCCTACATCACCATCCTGGTGCTGGGTTCCAGCTTCTCGCTCGTGCCTGCAAGCCTGTGGCCAAGCGTGCCCAAGCTGGTGGATGCCAAGGTGATAGGCTCTGCATACGCCCTCATCTTCTGGATTCAGAACATCGGTCTGTGGCTCTTCCCCCTGCTCATCGGCAAGGTTTTGGATGCCACAAATCCAGGAGTTGACGACCCGACGAAGTTCAACTACACAGCTCCGCTCGTGATGTTGGCCTGTCTGGGCGTTGCAGCCCTCTTGCTGGGCTTCGTCCTGAAGGTCGTTGACAAGAAGAAAGATCTTGGCCTTGAGAAGCCAAACATCAAGTAGGAAAAGCAGACTTCCAGAGTTGCTGATTATCAAGCAACACATTATACCCGATAAATAAGCGTGCCTAATTGGCGAATTAGGCGTGTCTAATTGACCAATTAGACGTGCCTAGTTGCCCAACTATGCACGCTTAGTTTATGAACATGGCGTGCCCGGTTAAAATAAAAAGCACGTTCCCCCTGCAATTTTTCCATAGGAAAAGTTGTTCGTTATGATTTTCTTTGTATCTTTGTCGCGAGATTATGTATGAATTCAACCAAATCTAAAAGCATATGAAGACCAGGATTTTTACTCTTTTAATGACGTTCTTCGCATTTGTATGGAGTGCAAAGGCCGATGAAATCACGAGCATGAAGCTCACTATCAGCCATAATGGTGAGCCAGCATTCACGCAGGAATTTCCTTCTTCGGGTTGGGAAGAGTTCATCCTTAGCGGACAAACCACTTCTATAATTATCAGTAAAGTGGAGGTCACGACGTCGGGAACGGTGTCGGATGTCGCTTTCCTGGGGACGATGTACAGTACTTCGCAGGGCAATCAGTCGAACCCCGGCGAGTGGCGCAGCTACCCTCTTCAGAACAAGGGCAACGGTAAGTGGGAGTTTGACATGGGCGAAGGAATCGATCTTGTTGACCCGGGTTGGCTCGAACAGAACAAGACAAAGACCTTCGAGTTCTATGTTCAGGGCATGAGCGGCTCAGGAAATCAGCTCCTTTACAACAATGGCGGAGCAAACTATAAAGTGACTTTCTCGACAGGTGAAAGCGCAGATTGGAAGATTAAGTTCCTCGAGGAATCTACAGCAGACTTGGCTTTTTACCTTGATGGCAAGGGTGTATATTTTTCTTTCAACGACGATGGAAGTCGCACACCTGAGGGTCAGTTAGGACAACTCAGCTCACTTGCCATTGACCAGTTCGCTTTGTGGTTCCGTTATAATAGTGGCGTGAAGACAAACGACGTGAGTCTCCAGTACAGAGTCTATGAAGAAGGACAGGAGACAGAAGGTGGCTGGAACCGAATAGATGCTACGCAGTTCACCGATATGGGTGATAATACGATGTTTTGCAATAACGACATAATAGGCATCAACGTGACAAACGGCCTGGAGCCAAATAAGAACTATGTGCTTGAGGTGTTTTATCAGGTCGTAGTTGACGGCGAGTACTTCTTCGTAGGCAAGGGCAGGGAAGGCAGCAAGTTTAGGTTCTTCCTCACGGAAGGCGGGCAAGGAGTAAGCATCAATAGTTTGATGTTGACCATCAGCCAGAACGGTGGGCAGCCGGAAGTAAAGACGCTTCCGGCAAGTGGATGCCCTGAGATTTTCCTCGAAGGAGAGATATATTCCCTGAAGATCTATGGTGGTTCGGCAATGGCAGATGAGTCAATACAGAACATGATGTTCTATGCCACCATGTACAACACGGAAGATGGTGGTCCTTGGTCAGGTGAAGATTGGGATGTATATCCTTTAACTTACCAAGGTGGCGGTGAATGGACCGTCTCTTTGCCAGAACCGCAGGAACTCATATCGAGCGATTGGAAGCTAAAGCACAGGCAAAAAACCTTCGAGTTCTATGTTAAGGGACAAGACCAGAATGGCAACGATGTCTATTACAATAATGATTGGCAGAACTATAAGGTAACATTCACTTGCGGTGAAGGCAGTTCAAGCACTGGCCCTATCAAGAGTTTCAAGCTTACTATCAACTGCGACGGCGAGGTGTTTACCGAGTCCTTCCCGTCCGAGGGCTGGCCTCAGCATTACATCGAAGGACAGGTTTCTTCCATTAAGGTCATGCGTGCTGAGGTCGAGACCGACGAGACGATGAGCGACTTAGTCTTCTCTTGGACCATATATGATGAGGCAGATGGCTGGCAGCACGACGAGTCGGCTTGGGGTTGGGTGAACCTAATGGGCGGAGGAGGCGGCCATTGGGAGTACGAATGGGGTAAAGGAATGGAATTCGTCGAGAGTGAATGGCTTACGGACATCAAGACGAAGACCCTCGAGTTCCTTGTTAGCGGAAAAGATTCGGAAGGCAATCTCTGTAAGTACAACAATGGTATCAACGCCCAGGGCTATGATAACAACTATAAGGTGACGTTCACTACTGGCATAGATCCCGATGGTGTTCGCCTCATTCCTGCTTCCAAAGCAGATGGCGCGACCTACAATCTCGCCGGCCAGCGCGTGGGTAAAGACTACAAAGGTATCGTTGTGACTGGCGGAAGGAAGGTCTTAGTCAAATAGAAAGAAATAGTATATGAAGTCATTCTACCTTTTCTGTGGACTCCTGTTGAGTGTTTTGTCGATTAACTCGGCAAGCCAACCAGACTTGGTTCGCTATGTGAATACGCTTCAAGGCACACATTCGAACTTTGGCCTATCACATGGCAACACGTTCCCAGCCACGGCTATGCCGTATGCGCAACACATGTGGACGCCCCAGACGGGACCGAACGGCGAGGGCTTTAAGTACCTATATGACTCCGATCAAATCAGAGGATTTGGCCAAAGTCATCAGCCTTCGCCCTGGGTAAGCGACTATGCCGTCTATACTTTCTTCCCTGAAACGGGCAAGTTGGAAGTAGATCCGGACAAGCGAGGTGCGAACTTCTGCCATTGCAAGGAAGTCGGGCAGCCTCATTACTACAGCGTCACCTTCGATAACGGCATCCGTACAGAGTTGGCGCCTACAGAGAGAGGCGTTCACTTGCGCTTTTCCTATCCCAAGAAAGAGGATGCTTACTTGATTATCGACGGCTATACCGAGCAGTCGGAAATCCATGTTAATCCGGAGAAGAGGCAGGTGACGGGCTGGGTCAACAATCAGCGTTTCGTCAATCATAGCGAGAACTTCCGCTGCTTTTTTGTCGTTCAATTCGACCAGCCGATACTCGACTACGGTTTCAGACCCTCTCCCAACCCCTCCCTTGCAGGGAGGGGAGAAGATAGTTCTGCTTCAGATATAAGCAGCAAGAATGGTAACAGCTCCCCTCCATACAAGGGAGGGGTTGGGGGTGGGTCTGGTGGCTCTTTGGTCTTTCTGAAGTTCAAGCCCGGCAGTAAGGTGCAGGCGAGAGCTGCCTCAAGCTACATTTCCGAGGAACAAGCTTGGCAGAACTGGCGGTCGGAACTTGGTAACGACAAAAACTTGGAACAGACAAAGAAGCGGGGCTTCGAGACGTGGAATGCCCTGCTGAACCGTATCCGAGTGGAGGGAGGCACCGACGAGCAGCTACGCACCTTTTATAGTTGCCTCTTCCGCGCTAACCTCTTCTCCCGCAAGTTTTATGAAATAAGGGAGGACGGCACACCTTATTATTATAGTCCCTACGACGGAAAGATTTACGACGGTTACATGCTGACCGACAACGGCTTTTGGGATACCTTTCGCAGCCAGTTCCCATTAACAAATATCCTGCATCCGACGCAGCAAGGACGCTACATGCAAGCCCTTCTCGACGCGCAAAAGCAGTTCGGATGGCTGCCTGCGTGGTCCTGTCCGGGCGAGACCGGAGGCATGTGCGGCAACCATAGCATCTCGCTTCTCGCGGATGCTTGGGCAAAAGGCATACGCACCTTCGACCCGGATTCCGCCCTTGCTGCCTACGCTCACGAGGCAATGAACAAAGGACCTATGGGCGGAGCGAACGGACGAGGCGGCTGGAAGGAGTACTGGCAGCTGGGCTACGTTACCTTCCCGGAGTCGCATGGTAGCGTCACACAAACCCTCGAGTATGCCTACGACGACTGGTGCGCCTGGACGCTTGCCCGCAGCTGCGGCAACACATTCTACGAGAAGATATTCGAAAGGGTGCTCCGTAACTATCTGAACCTCTGGGATCCGGAGACGAAGTTCTTCCGTGGAAGAGGCATGGACGGCAAGTGGAGCGTGGAGCCTTTCGACCCGCTTGTCTGGGGCGGACCGTACACCGAGGGCAATGCTTGGCACTATATCTGGAGCGTTTTCCATGATGTGCAGGGGCTTATCGACCTCTTCGGCTCGGACGAAGCCTTTTGCCAGAAGATGGACAGCGTCTTCTCGCAACCCAGCACGGTGAAGCCCGGATGGTACGGCGGCAAGATTCATGAGATGACGGAAATGGAGATTGCAGGCATGGGACAGTATGCTCACGGCAACCAGCCCATTCAGCACATGCCCTATCTCTACAGCTATGCGGGTCAGCCGTGGAAGACGCAGTATTGGGTTCGGCAGATTATGGAGCGGCTTTACAACAGCACGCCCGACGGCTTCCCTGGTGACGAGGACCAGGGCGGTATGTCGTCGTGGTATGTGCTCTCGGCTCTTGGCCTCTATGCCGTCACGCCCGGCACAGACCAGTATGTGCTTGGCAGCCCCGTCTTCCAGCGTGCAACCATCACGATGGAGGACGGCAAGCAGTTCGTCATCGAGGCAAAGGATAACTCAAAACAGAACGTCTATGTGTCCGACCGCAGCCTCAACGGCCAACCCCTCTCGCGCAACTATATCACATATAGCGAGATAGCGTCTGGCGGAACACTTTGTCTTCAGATGTCCGCCACGCCTAACAAGCGCCTCGGCACAGAGAAGTCCGCTGCCCCTTACAGCCTCACGACAGACTGCAAATCTGTCAGAACATGTGGCGGCTCCTGACGAGGCCGTCATATATTCCAGTACTTATTCCTGTACCACCATGGGAGGATTGGAGTTTTTCCACGGAAGTACTGCAGTCCTCCCACGGTGGTACTACAGTCCTCCTATAAAAAAATTAAGGAGGACTGGAGAGTGGAGAGCTTGTTTCGTTAGGATTATCTTTCAATCAGCACAGTGGCGTAGGCGGAGATGCCTTCCTCTCTGCCAGTGAAGCCGAGCTTCTCTGTCGTTGTTGCCTTGATGGAAATGCCATCAACGTCAATGCCCATAACTTCTGCAAGGCATTCTTGCATCTCGGGGATGCGTGCCTTCAGCTTAGGGCGCTCGGCACAAACCGTCGCGTCAATGTTGCCAACCTTGTAGCCTTTCGTGGCGATAAGCTCAACCGTCTTGCGCAGAAGTATCTTGCTATCGATGTTGTGGAATGCTTCGCTGTTGTCGGGGAAGTGATAGCCAATGTCTCGCATGTTGGCTGCACCAAGCAAGGCATCGCAGATGGCATGGATAAGCACGTCGGCATCACTGTGGCCAAGCAGCCCAAGCGAGTGCTCGAAGCGTATGCCGCCAAGCCACAGCTCACGTCCCTCTACAAGCTGATGGACGTCATAACCAAAGCCAACCCTTATTTTCATCTTCTCCTCATCTTTCCGAAGAGGTCGCGCATACCATCCAAGTCAAAGGCGAGCGAGAAACGCATGGTTTGGTCCAGCGGATTGCTCTGTGCGGTGGAGAAGACGTAGGAGGCATCGACAGTGAAGACACTCATGTGGAAACCAGCACCTACAGTGAAGTACTTACGGTTACCCTTGTTCTCGGCCTCATGATGATAGCCAGCTCGGAGCATGAAGCGGTCGTTGTAGGTGTATTCCGCACCAAAGCTCCATTGTATCTCCTGCATCTCTTCCTTGAATCCGCCAGGTGCATCGCCGAAGCTCTTGAATATGCCGGCGATGGACGACACGTCGTAATAGTCCCTCCGTTCGCGTTCCTGATAGTCTTCACTGGCTTCATCTCCCGTTTGCATGGGGTGGGTAGGCACGAGCAGCTTATTCATGTCCACACCGAAACTGAACTTGTTGTATTCGTTGAAGGGAACAGTGAAATTAAGGCCGATACGGAGGTTGGTGGGGATGAACTCGGAGTAGTCGCTGCCGCCGTATGAGATTTTAGAGCCGATATTGCTGATGTTGATACCCCAGCCCAGGCTGCACTCGCGGTTGCCCACCATGAAATAGCCAAGGCGGTAGAGGGCGATGTCGGCGGCAAAGGCTTTGCCTGCACTGCTCTCGCTGGAGTAGTCGTATTTGATGTCGGAAAGGATGAAGCGCAGGTTGACGGCCATAGAGAACGTCTCGCTGAGCATACGGCTGTAACCTGCATCAATTGACAGTTCGTAGGGCTTGATGGTCATGTCTTCCATGTCAGAAAGATAGACCTCGCCAAGGCTGAAGTAGCGCAGAGAGGCATGTACGGCGCTGTAGTTGCCGATACGGTAGAAGCCGCTCACATTGGCAAGATTGATGTCGTTGACCAACTTGCGCAACCAGGGCGTGTAGCTGACGCCGACTCCGGCGCGGGCCACATTGAAGGGATACTTGGCAGGGTTCCAGTACTGTGAATTGACGTCGGCCTCGGTTGCGACACCCATGTCGCCCATGGCACCTGCACGCGCATCAGGCGCAATGCTGAGTGATGTCACGGCTGTGTGTACCGGGTTGAACATATTCTGTTTGTCCTGCGCAAGGATAGCTTCTGTGCTGCAAACGGCAGCAAGGAGCAGCATGATGCGGATAATACGGTTTGCTTTCATTGTCTTTTCTGTCTGCACTCTATAATAACTGCGCAGAGGGCTTATTTATTGTTCCGCACGATGATTTTTTGCGTTTGTGAGGTCCATTTGCTCTCTCCACACCTTACTTGGCAGCGATAGAGGTAGATGCCGGTATCGACTTTGCCGCCTGCACCATTGGTGAGGTTCCAGGTGACGGTGCATATGCCGTTCTCATTGCTGGAACTCTCTTCGTGCGACCAGATGCGGCGACCGGAGAAGTCGAAGACCTCGAAGATGAAATCGCACTCGCTGCCGGGCAGGCTGTAGCTCACCATGAAGTTCGTGCTGGTGGTGGCTGGGTTCTGGCTTGCCATGAGGCGCAGGATGGCTGTAGGCAACCCGTTGTCGACCACGAAGCTGAGGCTTGTCTGGCTTGTGTTGTTCAGTACGTCCCATGCGCGGAAGGTAAGGGTGTGCAGACCATTTGAAAGTTGCGGTATGTTGTAGGCGACGGTGCCTCGGGTGAAGTCGCCGAACTCGTGCGTGTAGTACTCGTTGAGGTTATACGTCAGGTCGCTTTTCCCGTCGATGCAGAGCGAAAGGTCGTGCCCTATGCCGTTGCCGCTGGCGCTGATGCCGCTGGCATCGGTGAGCTGGGCCACGAAGAGTGGCGTGCCGTTCACGGTGCCGCCGTCCACGAAGCTTTCATTGTTGAGGTAGGCGAAGATTTGCGGACCGTCCTTGTCGAAGTCGGTGTTGTCAACCATGCCGCCCAGGGGGATGTCCTCATTGTGGCCGTTGGCTTCGATATTCCCTTCCTCGTTGATGGCATAGAAGACAAGCCTGCCTGCTTCGTTCGAGAAGTTGATGTCGATGGGGATGATGAACTCTTCGTTGAACAGTCCGGCACGCACACTGTCCTGCGACTCGTAGAGTACGGCGTTGCGGTCGGTGTAGGTGAAGGGTGTGGTCGCTTTGGCGTTGTTGAGACATGTGATGGTCTCCAGATTGTCGAAGAGGCGGGTATGGACGATGCCGTTGAAGCTTGTCATGGCCGTGCCGTCTGCCTGCTCTATGTGTCCGGACAGCTTCACGCGTTCGCCTGCCTTGAGGGGAATGGGTGTGCCGTCCACATCCTTGTCATTGATTTTGTCCACAACGACTTTCTGCACAGGGTTGCCCATCGTGAGGGCTGGGTCGCCGAGCAGGGCGTACTGCAGCTTGTTTTCCAGATAGCCGGCTTCGCGTCCGTCGCTGATGATGCTGTTCTTTGCCATTCGGATGGCATCGCCGATGCGGTTGCGTCCGTTGTTTGCATTGGTGTTGGGGGCGAGGAGGTACTGCATGAAGTAGCGGTTCATGTTGTAGTTCTGGCTGGCAAAGACGGTGCGTGTGGTGCCATAAAATGCCAGTGCGCCGCCTGTGGGGTTGAGCACAGCGGATTCGCCAATGTTGCTGGTATATGAATCGAAGGGCATGACATCGCAGGCACAAGTAATCCAGAGGGGCAGTTTTGTGCTCTTGGTTGTCTCGAAGTCTTCGCGTAACAGGACAAATTCGTGGCTGAATCCGTAGGTGGCTGCGTGACCGGTATAGTTCATTACCAGTGCTCCGTCGCTCATCTGCTTCTTGATTTCTTTCGTGGCTTGCGGGTAGGTGTTGCTGTTTGTCGAACTGACACGGATATAGGCATCCCACATGATTTTGTGCACCTCCATGTCGGGGAACTTCGAGATGACGTTCTCTGCCACATTGTTGGCATACCTCATGTGCTCGTTCTCATCGCCGTCGTCGCCCAGGAAATAGACGAGGTTCTTCCAGGAACCTGCGTTTTGGTTGCTCATGTATGTGATGCTCTTGTCAACCATAATCTTTGCGGTAGAAGGATGGATGACAGGGAAGCGTCCTATGCCGATGTCGCTCTTTTCACGGATAGGATTTGTGCCTTCTCCGTCGTCAAGCAGTCCGAAATAGTCCTCCATGACATAGCTCTTGGTGTCGCTGAAGCTGTTTTCACTTTCGTAGCAGATCAGATAGTCGTCGGGATTGCTTGTGCGCCATGCACCAGACAGCATTCGGTTGTCCCAGGCGCCGTCGCCAAAGAGCAGGAGGTATTTGGGCGCAACGTCTTCGCTGGCAGCTTTGTCGTAAAGCATCTTCATGAAGAGGCGGTAGGCTGTCGGGTCGGGCGTACCGCTGGAAAATTCGTTGTAAACCTGGTCTGCACGGACAATGCCTACGCGCAGCCCGTCGTAGAGTTGGTGTGCATCTGCCAAACGCTGTGCCTCGGAAAGCAGCTTGCCGCTGGCGGGTATGATGATGACCATGTCGAGGCTGTCGAGGGCATGGAGGTTCTGATTCCCGACGTTTCCCACAAAAGAAGGCTCAGGGAAGGTTGCCGCTGTGTTGAATGCCACATAGTGCTGTCCGCCGTTGTCCACATCGATGCTGTATGTGCCGCCGGTCTGTGTGCCTGCGACAAGTGCGTCCTTTACGCCTACGCTGCCAGTGCGGATGACCTTTACGTTTGTACCTGTTATGTTGAAGCGTACAGCGTTACTTCCCGGATGGGTGAAGTCAATATAGCCCTTTGCTGCTGTGCTAAGCTTGCGGTCGTAGTTGTACGCAAGGTAGTCCAGACGTGCTTTTTTGCCTGCTTCCGTGTTGATTTTGACAGTGAGCGCGGCGGGTGTGCCTTGGCTGGTGACGTCATAGTTGCGTGTGATGGATGTGCCATGCACATAGTCAGCCGGTGGGAGTAGGCTGAAAGAACCTGCTGTTGTTCCGTTGATGGCGACGCTGACTTGGTTAGAGGTGTTGTCCGAGCCGGTGAAAACCACTGTCAGCTTTCCGTTGCCGACAGGGTCTGTGGCGGTAAGGGAATAGCTGTGGGAGTTATTGTTGGCATAGTCTTCGCCATCATAGAGGTGGCGTCCGACAGTGAACCATGCGAACTCGTCCTTTTCGTGGAGCGTGTGTGCCCTTGTGCTGTTGTATGCTTGGCGAGAGAGTTCCGGGTTGGAGGTAAGCGTTTCCATTGTTGAAGGTGCGTCCTCCTCTGTCAGGAAGTAATATGCGCGGCGGGCATAGGTGTTGTTTATTCGTGTGTCGTCTGTCCAATACACGAGGCCGTTGCCCCAGAAAATCCAGCTGTCCGTCTGGTTGTTGTGGTAGAGGGGAACTTCGACCATGTCGTCGTAGTGTGTGCCCTCGCGTATGAGTTCCGGCAGGAGGTGGCCGCCATAGCCGTAGAGGTGTACGTTGTCGGGATTGGTGAAACCCATGCTTTTCAGCGTAGCACGCGAGAGCTGATAGAGGCCGTCGTCTGTGATGCTGACCTTTACCCATTTGCCGCTTGCCAGCTTGGAGTTGGCGGCATAGCGATCCTGCTTGCCTGCTTTTCCTCGGGCATTGAGCCTGCCCGTGTAGTTTGCATTGATGACAATCTGTGCGCTCATGAGCTTCTCGTACCTTGTGCCCTGGCGACGGATGGGAATGAACGAGATGTCGAGCAAGCCCTTGCCACGCTCTATGCCGACAAACGTCTCGATGTCAATCGTCTCGCTGATAAGGCTGTCGAAGCGTTCTGCCACTTGGGCTTCCTTGCTGCTCAGAGCGACGTATTCGGGGTAGAGGAGCGATACGGTGTAGGTGTGCGTCCTGTAGTCGGTTTCCAGAGGTACGACCTCTGTATAGACAGGCAGCACGGAGTCTATCTGCAACTCGTTCCAGTCGAGGCTGGTGAAGGTCAGCTCTTGTTGTGCGGTGACTGCCTGCACTATAGCAGCAAGCATCAGTATCGTGATAAGTCTTCTCATATCTTATTTTATTTCACATTAAACTCTAATACCTTTTCCCCTTCGAGGTAGCCTTCCAGATGGTCATCGACGCTGACGGGTCCGATGCCTGCCGGTGTGCCGGTGAATATGATGTCGCCCGTCTTGAGCGTGAAGAACCGGCTGATGAAGCTGACCAGCCTGTCCACACCGAAAATCATGTCTGCCGTGCAGCCTGCCTGAACCTTTTCGCCGTTGCGCAGAAGGTGGAAGTGCAGCTCTTGGATGCCTTTGCCGTAGTGCGTTAGCGGCAACCATTTGCCGATGGCTGCGCTGCCGTCGAAGCCTTTGCAAAGGTCCCAGGGCAACCCCTTCTGCCGTAGCTCCTCCTGCAAGTCGCGTGCTGTGAAGTCAATGCCCACCGTCACTTCGTCGTAGTAGCGGTGTGCAAAGCGTTCGGGGATGCTGCGCCCAAGGTGGTTGATGCGCACGCAAAGCTCCGTCTCGTAGTCGCACCGCTGCGTGTAGGCGGGGATGAAGAACGGCATGCCGCGTGTCAGCAGCGCCGACTCCGCCTTTGTAAAGACGACCGGTCTGGCTTCGTCGGGTACAGGTCCCGCTTCGCCGGACGTTAGCTTCTCTATATATAATAACGGATTTTGCAGCTCTTTATTGTGTGCCGCATAATTCATTCCTATGCCGAATATCTTCATTTCGGGCGTAAAGTTACGAGTAGGAGGGCATAACGCAGCCTGCGTTTCAGTCTTTCAGGTAGTAGACGACGGTCGTGACGACGCGGACGTTCTTGAGCCAAGGCGTGTTCTGGTCGCGGTCTTCGATGCTGAACTGCCCTTGGTCGGCAGTGCGAATCTTGCCGAGCTTGCTGTCGGAATCCTTTGCGAACTGTTCCGCAGTCTTGCGTGCATTCTTTGTGGCTTCGGCAATCATCTCGGGCTTGATGCTGTTGAGACCGGTGAACTCGTAGCTTGCGGCATCATCATCCCCGTACTCGTTGCCGACAATTGTCACGCCCTGGCGCATCAGCTCGGCCTGTTTGCTGACCAGCTTGCGAATGAGGTCCACGTTTTTCGACACAACAGTCACGACACAGTTCGCCTTGTAGCGGTAGCGCACCGTCTCGCTGCTGTAGCTCATGTTGGCCTGCTGGTCGACCATGACGGGCGGTGCCTGTGTGATTTCGTCGTCCGTGATGCCGTTTGCCTTCAGGAACTCCACGATGACACGGGTGTCCTTTGCGATGCAATTGTAGATTTCTGCCGGGTCGTTGCCCAGTTCCTTGAACTTCAAGGGCCAAGTCACCTTGTCCGCCTTCACCTCTTTCTCCGAGAGACCTTTTGCAGTGACGGTGCGGTCCATCTCCTTGAACTTCACGATGCCTTTGCTGATAGCGCCTCCTGCCAAGAAGAGACCAATGGCGAGAATCAATGCCTCGCCTGCATACTTGAATCTGTTCATAGTTATAATCTTTATTCTTTAATCCTTAATAATCCAAATTGGGTGTAAAGTTAGTGAAAAAAGCGGAAAGAGCTATGCTATTTTCAACTTTCTTACGCAAGAATGTGAAAAAAGTGTTGGAAAGTTTTGCAGGTTTCAAAAAAAGCTGTACCTTTGCAACCGCATTTCAGAGGAAATGCTTTGCTGGCGACCTAAAAAGGAAGCCATAATTACTGAAAAAGACATGAAATGTTGGAGAGGTGGCGGAATTGGTAGACGCGCTACTTTGAGGTGGTAGTGCCGCGAGGCGTGGGAGTTCGAGTCTCCTCCTCTTCACAAGATGTCAGGCGGTAATAGCTCAGTTGGTAGAGCACGACCTTGCCAAGGTCGGGGTCGCGAGTTCGAGTCTCGTTTACCGCTCCTCTTTCTTACGCCCAGGTGGCGGAATGGTAGACGCGCGCGTTTCAGGTGCGCGTGCCGCGAGGCGTGCAGGTTCGATTCCTGTTCTGGGCACAAAGAAAAGGCTGGTAACTTTTGGTTATCAGCCTTCTTTCGTTTTGTCAGGTTCAGCTTTAGTATAGCACTGCACCGCCGCTGGGTTGGACGGTCAGCTTCACAAAGCCTTTCTTGTCGGTTTCCAATGGTTGCGACACCACATCTGCGCCGGCTCCGTTTCCGCCGTCTGCAACATCCGTGATGAGGTTGCTGACGTTGTAACCTTTCACGTCAAGCATGAGCTGCAGCGGTTCCTGCTGCGCGTTGAGGGCTGCGATGTACCATTGGTTGGCGTGCCGGCGTGCCAGGACTACATACTTGCCCGGGTAGCCGTCGATGAAGCGCGTCTCGTCCCATGTGGTGGGTACTTGCTTCATGAAGTCAATCTCGAACTGCGGCTGCTCGGTAAGGTTACGGGGTGTGAGGGCGAAGTTCTGGCCGCTCGATTGGAAGACTATGGCAGTAGCCAGTTCGAAGGCATCGCCCGTGCGGCGCGTGTTGCCCTTGCCGGGTTCCCTGTGAAGGCGCTTCTGGAGCACCGTGCCGCCGTATTCCATCGAGGCTGTGGTATTGCGTACGAAGGGGTGCAGACAGGCGTGACGCGCTTCCATGTTGCAGAAATCCTGACTGAAGTAAAGGTTTTCGCTGGCAAGGACTGCTTCCGAGCTGCAATAGTTGGGGTACATCTTCTCCCAGCCGCGCGGCAGGGTGCAGCCGTGGAAAATGACCTGGATGCCGTAGTCGTTGGCATCAGAGAGTATGCCTTCGTAGAGGCGCATCGTCTCTTGCTTGTCGCCGCCGAAGAAATCCACCTTGATGCCTGCCACGCCGCCGTCGTGCAGCCATTTCATCTCCTGCTTGCGGACGATGGGGTTGTGCATGCACTGGCGGGCGCTCTGCGGCGCGTTGTTCCAGCCGCCGTTGCTGTTGTACCACACCCACGGGCGCACGCCCTTCTGCTTGCAGTAGGCGAAGAGCTTCTCCATTCCCTTGCGACCGATGTTCTCGTACCAGCCGCCGTCGATGAGGCAGCCTTCCCAACCGAGTGAGGCAGCCAGGTCGATGTACTTCACCTGGTCGTCGTAGTTGATGCTCGGGTCTTGCCAGATAATCCACGACCAAGTGTTGCGCGAGCCCTTATAGTCGATGCTTGGCTCATAGAGCTGCTCCACGACGTCCCACGTGATGGTGGTCTCCACGATGGGCTTCAATGTTGGGCCGAAGGTAATGGTGCGATAGGGCGTCCATTGTGTCATCCAGTCGTAGGGAGAGATGTTGCAGTCGGCCAGTCCCAACTGAGCGCCCGTGCTGCCGAAGCCATTGTTTTCTCCCTCCATGGGGAAGGCGATGGTGAAGAGGCCGTCGGGTGTGGCATCGCTGAGATGGCTTCCACAATAGTTACTACTAACGCCTGTCTCGCTTATCAGGAGCCAGCCCTTGTCGCCTTCATGAAAGAGGCAGGGGAAGGTCCAGCCGTGTCCGTACTGACTGCGTTTCGTGATGGGTTCGTCCCAGATGTATCCTTCTTCGTAACTTGGCTTTGTTTGCATCCATCCCACCATCGGGTCGCTCTGCGGACAGATGAAGGCTGTGGCATCCGTTGGCAGACGGAAACCCGAAGCCTCGCCCGTCACAACGATTGCTGTGGTCTGGCTTCCTTGTCCTTGCATGATGCGGTAGCTGTAGGCGATGTTATTGTTGAAGACTCGGAACGCGACCATCATCATCAGTTTTCGCTTCTTTGCTTCGGGATTGGTGAATACGAGGAGGAGGCTGTTCTCCTCGGCACATATCTCGCTCTGTTTGCCTTGTCGCAGACGATATTCTGTCTTGTGAGATATGTTTTCTGGCGTTTCCTGCCGTATGTACTCAAGGTCTTTGCTCAGGTCGGCCACGTTGGTGTAGAGGCCGAGGGGCGAGTCGAGCAGCATCGGCACATCGAGCGTGTCGGGCACGGCACCTTTCTTCTTGGCTTTCACGAGTTGTCGATAGCCGGCAGAGTAGGTGAGGCGGCCGTCCTCGAGTTTCACATCGAGATAGGTAAGGCCGTCAGGTGACAGAATTCTCTCTTTCTTCGCCATCATGCAGAGAGGCAGAAGAAGCATGGGCAGAAGCACCCATCTGAACTTTGAAGAATGTGAATTGAACATAGCGTATTGTTTTATTAAGTAAATTGTCAAATTGTAAAATTGTCAA
>JAFXZK010000143.1 GCA_017541265.1 Bacteroidaceae bacterium
ACACGTATTCCCTATCATCCATACCCATGAATAAACTATCCTTTTTCATGCTGATCATGTGCGCTCCCCTCATGCTATGGGCGCAGACGGCCGATTACCGCACCATCCCCCTCCCCCAGAGCGTTCAGACCGACACCACAAAGACGTTTATCCTGACATCGGGCATGGGCATCGCCTACGACGCGGCAGATGCCGAGGCAAGCCGCAACGCGCTTTTCCTCCAGCAATGGATTGAAGAGCTGACGGACATCCGGCTCCAGCTGACGCCTGACGACAAGAAGGCCGCCATCTGCCTGTCGCTTGACCTCGATGCAGGCAAGAAGAAAACAAAGAAGGCCGCTTTGCCGACCGAACAGCAGCAGGAGGCCTACGCCATAACCATCGACGGCACGGGCATCGTCCTTCATGCCCGCAAGCCGGTGGGCCTCTTCCGTGCCGCCCAGACGTTGCGCAAGTCCCTCCCCGCAGGCGAAGCCAAGGCAGGCATCACCCTACCCTACACTCACATACAGGACGAGCCGCGCTTCAGCTACCGCGGCGTCCACCTCGACACCTCGCGCCACTTCTTTACCATCGATTTCCTCAAGCAGTACCTCGACGTGCTGGCCCTTCACGGCTGCAACCAGTTCCATTGGCATCTCACGGACAATCAGGGCTGGCGCTTCGAAGTGAAAGCCCTGCCCGATCTGGCGTTGAAGGGAAGCGTGCGCAAGCAGTCCCACATCGGACGTGCGGGCCTCTACGACGGTCAGCCCTACGGCGGATACTATACGCAGGACGAGTGTCGCGAGCTGGTGCGCTACGCCGCCGAGCGCTACATCAACATCATCCCCGAAATCGACATGCCTGCCCACATCGAGAGCGCCCTCAGCGTCTATCCCGACCTCGGCTGCACAGGCGGCCCCTACAACGTCGTGCAACACCTGGGCGGCAGCAGCGAAGTGCTCTGTGCCGGCAACCCTCAGGCGATGACCTTCCTCAAGACCGTCTTCGGCGAGCTGTGTGACGTCTTCCCCTCGAAGTTCATCCACATCGGGGGCGACGAGTGTCCGAAGAGCCGCTGGAAGAGCTGCCCCAAGTGCCAGGCCAAAATCAAGGAGCTCGGCCTTGTGGACGACGGCAAGCATAGTGTCGAAAACCAGCTGCAATCCTGGATGAACCATGAGCTTGAAGCCTTCCTGAACGAGCGTGGGCGCGACATCATCGGCTGGGACGAAGTGCTTGAAGGCGGGCTCACCGAGGGCGGCATCGTCATGTCGTGGCGCGGCACGGAAGGCGGCATCGAGGCAGCCGGCCAGCACCATCGCGTCATCATGACCCCCACGGACTACTGCTATCTCGACTACTATCAGCTTCGCGACCACGACCGCCAGCCCGTATCCATCGGCTACTACCTGCCCGTGTCGAAGTCCTACTCCTTCGAGCCCCTTCTGCCCGACAAGCTCTCCGCCGACGAGCAGCAGTACATCCTCGGCGTGCAGGCCAACCTATGGACGGAGTACGTAGCCTGGCCGCAGCACGTGTTCTACATGCTGCTTCCCCGCCTCGATGCCCTGAGCGAAGTGCAATGGTGCCGTCCCGACCAGAAGGACTATGAGGACTTCAAAGCCCGCCTACCCCACCTCCAGCACCTCTACGACCGCCTCGGCATCAACTACTGCCGTGATATGGAGTAAAGACGCTGCTGTGATATGAAGTAAAGACGCGAACTGTCGCGTCTCAGGCCAACAAAAGGCTCCCCCTTTTCCGTCTGCCGATATAAAAAACGTTTATCATAATGCAGCACAAGCGTTGAGCTTCGTCAACAACGACGGTTTGCGACGCGCTACGGACATGTTGTAGCGGTTTTGCATGTTGATGAGAAGGTCGGGGTTTATTCCGAGTGCCGCCTCAATCATCAAGGCAAAGTCTGCGGAAACGCTACGTTTTCCGTTTAATATCTCGTTCAGCTGGGTTCTGGGCATATTTATCAGTTCCGCAAACTGCTTTTGCGAAATGTTTCTGCTTTCAAGTTCTTCCTTCAGCACTTCGCCAGGATGGGTAGGAATTCTTGTTTCCATAATAATATATTTCATTTTTCATTTTCCATATCAGTCCCATGTCTCGTCAGGTCAGCGCGAATGGGTTCGAGTGTATGAAAGTTCCCGTCCCCTTGATCCTATTATGTTTTATTTTAAAAACTCATAATTAATCAAAGTAGGCACGATTTCCTTCAAATAGTATACCTTGACGTGTTTAGATAATGTGTCAATATCGCTATGCAAATCCTTGTACTCGAAGATTTTCTTGTTCTTTCTTTTCTTTTGCACAACATAGAACGTATCAAGTTCGGATTTTATCTGAAAGAGTCCATAGTTAATGCTAGGCTGATAGTTCTTTGTAGTTTTGGCTGAGGTCATTATCTTTTCCCAAAGAGCTAAGAGAACTTTTTCTTCATCGTTCATCACCATTGTTTTTAAGGCCTTACTTGCAAGAGTTTCGCCATTTGTAGTATCAAGGCAAAGTTGGTTCTTGTATTCTTTACCGTCACTCCCTGTAAATTCTCTCATGTGGTTCTGAGGTTCAAGGACAACGAATAATAGGCATTTCAACAGATATTCGTTTAGTTTTCCTGATTGCAGGTCATGATAAAATCTCTCGGAGCCATCACCTGACTTCATGATGCGTCCACGGTTAATCCATTCTCTGTTGTATTTATAAAAGCGAGTCGCGGCAAACAGCGGCATTTTCTCTAAGAAATTGTCCTTAAACAGGTAAAATCCGTGACCATCATAACGTCCGGCAACGAGCAAAGAAGAATCTAAATCGGGATTATCAAAGCCTGAGCTATGAGCAACCATGTATCCGATAACATCTGGATGTGTCAGCGGCTTATTCGTTATGTTGCTCATCTTCTCTTTTCCGTTAAGGCCGCATAGTATTCCTACCTTATACTCATCATCCATCTTACGCTTGTCATAATATACTTCGCTATATGTATTGTGCAGCTTCCTGACTGCAAGCATTCCACAATCAACAAGTTCTCTCTTTATCTTGCCATCAACCTTTTTTTCTGCGATATCTATGGCTTGGATAGAAAACTCATCGAGTTCAGGTTGGTCTTCATTGGTCCAATATGCAACCATGATAGTTGCTCCGATATTTGTGTGGAAGTGGCGTCGGTTGAAAGCAAATCCTCGAACAAAACGTTTAGCTATCAGTCCTTGTGCTTTCCAATATTTAACAGGCGAATAGACGATAAGACTGTCGGTCGGTTGTCGGAGATAATAATGGAATGCCGACCAGATGAAGGCATTACCCATGTCGTTGAGCCCCTTGCCCTTTACATTTTTTTTCATCTCTTGGGCCACATAGCTTTTCTTCCATTCCGACGATTTCTTGCCATGTCCTTTTCTCTGGTGTTCTGCAGATGTGGATTCTGAGTATGGT